>DATEKZ010000393.1:0-2697 GCA_035277185.1 Verrucomicrobiia bacterium | reverse complement strand
GTCGCCGTGCACGACCGCCCGCGGCCACGCCGCGTCAAATGCTTCCAACTCATTCCAATGCTTCTCGGCCGCGTCGAATTGCTCCGCGACATTTCGCATCAACGCGACTTCATTGGCGGACAGGGCCGGGTGACCAACTCGCGCCAGCAACACGGCGCGACTCGCGCGCAGAGATTGCAGGTAGTGACCGGGCCCCCGATCAGGCAACGCCGCCTTGAGTTCGGGGGAAAACGGCACGCGATGAAACATCCCGAGCCACTGCGCGGCCAACGCGCGATGCTCCTTGTTGTTCGGCGAGTATTCCGGCCCGGCCGCGTCTTCCAGGAACAGCCAGCAATACTCGCGCTCCTGCTCCCACACCAACCCATGGCAGCGCAACGCCGGCAAAGACGGATGCTTCAGGAGCTCGTCGTAGATCGCTCGCTCCACGAGCGCGGTCGCCGTTTTGCATCGCTTGGCGATGATCGTCGCGCCGTTCGGCCCGATGCCGGTCAGCCGGTAAACGGCCGATTTTCGTTTCGACTTGAGGACTTCGATATTTTCCAATTCGAACCACTCGGACTGGATTTGTCGCCATGCGCGGACGGCGCGGTGTTCGCGCAAATCGGCGGGTAATACTTCCTTCACCTCGGTTTTAGTCATACGCGCTCCTCCTGGGAATATTGTTTTCAATCATGCGGTCTCCCAGTCGAGCAGGCGCAGGGCAGCCGCCAGTTGAGGTTCATAGTTTCTCAACGCCAGGACGGGCCGGAGCAGAAAGTCGCGGGTCTCGCCGCCGATGCCGACCGTGTCCCAGAAAATCTTGTCCACCAGTCGAAGCAGGTTGCCGTAATTCGCAAGCCGTCGAACCTCGCCGATCTCAGTCTGTGAACCGTTCTGTCGAAGGGCCGAGCAATACGCCTCCAGATCCGGACTCGCGCACCGTCCGAGCGACTGCGCCAAATCGGTCGCCGGTACGCCCCAGCCCGCCATTTCCCAATCATAGACCAGGAGCGCCGGAACGCTCGCCCCGTTCCGGTAGCGCAGATTCTTGATGACGAAATCGCCGTGGACCAGCGTCCGCGGGCAGGCCCCAAAGAAATCCTCCAGCTCATCCCAATGTGCCTCGATCACGCCGTATCGCGCGATGACGGTCCGCAACAACGCCACTTCGTCGGCAGTCAGAACAGGACTTTTCACGAGATTGACCATCACCTCCCGGGCGGCGTGCAGCCGCTTCAGGTAATGGGCTGGGCCGCGATCAGGCAGCAGCGCCTGCAATTCGGCGTCGACCAGGACGCGGTGAACCATCCCCAGCCACCGCCCCGCCAGAGCGCGATGCTCTTCGCACGCCGGCGAATAGGCATCCCGGCCAGCGTCCTCGACGAACAGCCAGCAGCTCTCGCCCTCCGGTTCCATGACCAGCCCGTGGCAACTCAGCGCCGGTAGCGGCAGCCGCGAGAGGAATCGATCATAAATCGCCTGTTCCACGACGGCGGTCGCGGTCCGGCACCTTTTGGCGATGACCGCCGAACCGTCCGGGCCAACGCCGCCCAGCCGGTACACGGCGGACTTGGTTTTCAACTTCAGGATTTCGATCTGGTCGGTCTCGAACCATTCCGTCTGGAGCTTGCGCCAGGCTTTGACGGCCCGATGTTCCTGCAAGTTGGCGGGCAGCACTTCCTTGGTGGCGTGATCAGGCATAAACATTTCTCGGCGCGGCGGTGGCGCCGTGCCGCGAGTTGGCCTCCTCTTTGCCGGTGAACGCCGCGCCTTCTTCGATGCTCGCGACGCGGCCGTCCTCGATTCCCAGGATCAGGTGGCAATGTTTCAATGTGCTCGGTCGGTGGGTGATGATGAACGTGGTGCGCCCGCGCACCAGACGTTCCATCGCTTCCACAATGGCTCCTTCGGTTTTTACGTCCACCGAACTGGTGGGTTCGTCGAGGATGAGGATGGGCGCATCCTTGAGAAATGCGCGTGCGAGGGAAATGCGCTGCCGTTCTCCACCCGAGAGCCGCATGCCCCGCTCCCCCACAAGCGTGCCGTAGCCCTCCGGCAGGCGGACAATGAATTCGTGCGCGTTGGCCGCCCGGGCCGCAGCCATGATTTCACTCTCGGTCGCTCCAGGTCGCGCGTAGGCGATGTTTTCGGCGATGCTGGTCGAGAACAACACCGGCTCCTGAAGCACCATCGCAAACTGATTGCGCAGATCGGCCAGCCTATAGTCGCGCAAATCGACCTCATCAAGCAGAATGTCTCCTGAGGTCGGGTCGTAGAAACGTGTCAACAAATTCACCAGCGTGGTTTTACCGGCGCCAGTCGTGCCGGCGATGCCCAGGCAGGTGCCCGGCTGGATTTCAAAGGAAATGTCGCTCAAAACCGGCCGGTCCTTCTGGTACGCGAACGAGACGTTGCGAAAGACCATCGCGCCGGACGCGCGGGTCAGCGCGCGGGCGTCGGGTTTTTCCACGACATCCGGCGCTTCGTCGAGCAGAGCAAAGGCGCGTTCTGCGCTCGCCAGGTTCGTCTGCATCGCCGCCATTTTTTTGCCGAGGGTCTTGAGCGGCGCGTAGAGCTGTGAGAGCAGACCCATCACGTAGATCAGTCCTCCCGGAGTCAGTGTGCCCGCCTGGATATCGCGTGCGCCGATGAAAAGAAAAGCCGCCGTGCCGAGCGCGGTGATCAACGCGACCAGAAAACCCAGACCGCGCTGGG
>DATEKZ010000392.1:0-2439 GCA_035277185.1 Verrucomicrobiia bacterium | reverse complement strand
CAACGTCGCGTTGGTAAAATCGTTCCGCATCGTTGATCCGTCGGCAAATTGCAGCTCGGTTGCGCGCAGGGAGAAGTCATTGGTGGAGAACGCGACTTTGATCTGCGGCATCAGGCGGCGGGCGGAAGCGGACTTCGGCTGCAACGTGACTTCGTGCGCTTCGTTTGCAGTTGCTTGCGAAACGACACGAAACTTCGTCTCCAGCTCTCTTTGACTGCGCGGAAAACCGGCTTCGAGCAGCGCCAGTGTATCGCGCCATTGGGTGTTCTGATTCCCTGCCAACGAGTATTTTTCTGCCCGCTTCAGGCGCGGATAGATCACGAGCATCTGGTCGGGTTGCCGTACGGCGATGGTTTGCGGCGGATCACCCAGCTCCCAACGGAAACGATTTGGAGCGGCGAACCAGACGCGTCCTTTGGCAATCAAGGGTTGCGTGAGAGATTTCAGCGCCCGGGTCTGGATGACCTCCGCCGACCAGGTTTGGATGTTCGTCTGCGCGTTGAGCCAGCCGTTCAAGGCGGTGTTG
Source organism: Verrucomicrobiia bacterium (assembly GCA_035277185.1). Classification (GTDB taxonomy): domain Bacteria; phylum Verrucomicrobiota; class Verrucomicrobiia; order Limisphaerales; family AV2; genus DATEKZ01. Next base: position 1,913 of record DATEKZ010000392.1, on the reverse strand, counting down.
GCATCGGAAGCGAGCAATTGCCCGCCCAACACGCCGACGGATGCGAACAGCGACAAGGCCCGGATCCAGTTGCCCAGGGCTCGCACGACTACGGGCGGAGAAGCCGTCCGCGCTCCTGCTCCTATGCGCGCCAGACTGGAACGAAGTGATACCATTGGTCGGAATGTTGACGGATAGCGGGCTCGAACACACGCACGATTTGCTGAGTGAGGTTCCGTCTGGCTTCCGGTGTTCTCAGAGCGGCGCGGTCGTAGGGGATTTCGGGCAGGATGTGTGCGGCATATCCTCTGTCCGTGCGAGGCAAATAGACGGGAAGCAGGACGCATCCGGCCGCTCGCGCGAGCTCGGCGGCAGCGATGGATGCGGCAAACGGCCGGCCAAACAATTCCACGGTGGCCGCGCTGGAATCCGGTGGGCGGTCAACCAGGAGCGCAACCGTGGCGCCCGCTTCGAGCCGGCGGATGATTTCAACGAAGGCAAAAGTGTCCCGGCCGATCACCACGGTTTCAATACTCCATCGGGCACGCGAGGATTGGCGCAATTCGGTGAGTTTACCGTGCGGTTCGTCGAGTGTAATGACGACCAGCTTCACAGCGCGCTCGGCGAGGAGGGGCGCGCCGAACTCCCAGTTGCCAAGGTGCGGGGTCAGCAATAGCACTCCTCGCCTGGCACTTTGGGCGGCGGCGAAATGCTCCCACCCGGTCCATTCGGTGAACATGTTGGAGATCGATTTGCCGCTTTCGTAGCGCCAGAGATCCGCGAGTTTGACGGCGAAGTTCTGGAACAGCTTCAAGCCGGTGCGTTCCGCAACAGCGCGATCGCCATTCAGTACGGGCAACAGGTTGCGCACCACGATCCCGCGACGTCGCGGGCGGAGATTGACGTAGAGGCGAGCCACGGCGCGGGCGACGCCAACCGTCGCGCCGTATGGTAGACAGCGGGCCAGAAGCAGGCCGCACCGCCAGAGTTCAGCACGATAAAAGCTCGAAGGCGCGTCCATCGCGCCCGAACGAATGTCGGGCGCGGCGTTCTCATTGCCGGACCGGTGCGTGTCCGACGGGAGCGGATGAGCCGCGGGCGTTGTTGGAGAGGAGTTCAAGTGATGCCGGGGAGTTCGTCGCCGTCAGGTCGAAGGGACTGCTGCACGCGGATACCGTAACGGACTTCGGCCTTTGAAGGCAACCGTGTCGCTGCGCAGTTGTCATACGTTCTGCCTCAAGGGCCTTTGTCCGTCTGCTGAATTCGGTGGCCGCTCGACCGATTCAGCGCAGGTTACCCCAATCAGGCGGCGAAGGATTCCTTCTCCTGGGGGAGAAGGCCGGGATGAGGGCGAGCGTCCTCGCAAAGTTCTGCGTGGAATTCGATTTACACGAGTCCGCCTCGGTCGACTAGAGGGAGAGAAGCCCGCCCGCCGTCTGCCCGGTCTTACAGGGCAAGATACCCTTCCAACATTTCGCCGGTTCTATTGTTTTCCAGACGCCACATTCCATTATCACCTTTCCTGAACGACCAGTTTTCCGGGGGCTTGATGCCGGACAGGCAACGCGCCAGGTGGAGCCAGCCCAGTCGCGTCGGTGGGCTCCCGCGACCGGCCCATCTCCGGTTTTGGGCGGCGAACTCGATCTGCCAGGCGTTGGTCGTGGTTTGCGCGACGACGAAGGGCAGGGGAGACTTGGTGAACTGTGTGAAGGTTCGTCCATCGGCACGGGTGGCGACGATAACCTCACCGGCGATTTCCGGCGCTTCGATTCCGGACTTCCAGACCGCCTGACCGTGGCGGACCGTCCAACCGGTCTCGGCGAGATTTGCGGGTGGCAAAGGAGAAAGAGATCGACACGAGACGGGGAGAACGAGAAGGATGAACAAATTGGTCATGCCGAGGAAGTTGAGCCAGCGCGGGTTGGCCGGCCGGG
>DATEKZ010000391.1:0-5631 GCA_035277185.1 Verrucomicrobiia bacterium | reverse complement strand
TGAGCTTGGAAAAGGGACGCGGTTCATCTTACAGTTCCCCGCCAAAACCGTGATGAAATTGCGCAAATAAATGAGTGCGAGCCTGCCACCCTTGCTGGTCGTTGATGATGAGAAGAACATGCGGCTGTCGCTGGAGGCCGTCATGGCGGAAGAGGGCTACCAGCTCCGCGCCGTCGATTCGGCCGAACAGGCGCTTCGGTTGCTGGAGCAGGAGGAGTTCTTCATGATCATCACCGACGCGCGGCTGAACGGCATGAGCGGTTACGAGTTCCTCAGCCACTTGAAACAGCGCTGGCCCCAGGTGCCGGTGCTGATGATCACCGCGTTTGCGACGCCGAAGCTGGCGGTCGAAGCGATCAAGGCCGGCGCCATCGACTATCTGGCCAAGCCGTTTGCCCCGGAGGAATTGCTGCACGCGGTCGCGCGGTGCGCCGAACGGCACCGTCTTCTCCTGGAAAACGCCGCCTTGCGCGCCCGCGCCGGCGAGCCGTACACCATTGACCAGATCATCGGCGAGTCTCCCAAGATCCGCGAGCTTCGGCAACTCATCCAGACGGTTGCCCCCACCAACGCCACCGTCCTGATTCTCGGCGAAAGCGGCACCGGCAAGGAACTGGTCGCCGGCGCTTTGCACAGTCTCAGCCAGCGCAGCACGGGCAACTACGTGCGCATCAATTGCGCGGCTATTCCGGAAACGCTGCTGGAAAGCGAGCTGTTCGGCCACGAGAAGGGCGCTTTCACCGGCGCCCTGCGGCAGAAGCCGGGCCGCGTCGAAGAGTCCGACGGCGGCACCATCTTTCTGGACGAAATCGGCGACATGAGCCGCCCGCTCCAGGCGAAGCTGCTCCGGTTCCTCGAAGACGGCACGTTTACCCGCGTCGGCGGCAACCAGGAGCTGCGCGTGGACGTGCGGCTCATCGCGGCGACCAACCGGGACATTATCGATGCCATCCGGCAAAACCATTTCCGCGAGGACTTGTATCACCGTCTCAACGTCGTCCAGTTCCGACCGCCGCCGCTGCGCGAGCGGGGTGAAGATGTGCTTCTGCTGGCCGAGTATTTCCTGAAACAATTCAGCCTCGGCATGAACAAACAGGTGAAAGTAATTTCCAGGCCCGCCCGGCAACTGCTGGCGGCTCACCATTGGCCCGGAAACGTGCGGGAACTGCGGAACGTTATCGAACGCGCCGTTATCCTGGAAACCGTGGACGAAATCCAGCCCGGGAGCCTGCCGGACTTCCGCCATGAAACGCGCCTTCGCAAAGGGGAAGCCCCTGCCGCTGCGGTGACCGGTTCGCTGGAGGAAGCCGTCTTCGAATTTGAGCGGGAGCTGATCATCTCCACCCTCGAGCAGAATCACCACAGCCTTGCCAAAACAGCCGACCAGTTGAAAATCACGCGCCACGCCTTGCGTTACCGCATGCAACGCTTGAATATCAACGCCGACGCCGGCGCGGACGAGGACACGGTGATGCCGACCCGAAAGGACGCCGCCCCATGAGCCGCCCTCTGGTTCTGCTGGCGCAGTTGGAAGGTTTGAATCCGCTGAACCCGACGGTGCCGGTCGGCAAATCAACCGGTCTCCTGTTCAAGGACATGATGGTCGTCATCGCCACCGGAGTTGTTCTCGCGTTGCTTCTCATTCTGTGGGCGCGGTACTACGTGAAGACCAGGAAGCGCCGTCGCCATCACCATCATTTCACGCGCGCAGCCGAAACACCCCCGGCTCCAGCGGAGACGGACGAGGACGAAAAGGACGATGGGCATGGCCGTCGTCATCGCCGACGTCGTCGCCGTCGCGATCATCGTCTGCGCAACCCCACTCTGGCGGAAACCGGCGGTCTGCCGCCGGCCAAACCCGAAGGGCCCCCTGCGTCCTCACTGTGAACACGCAGATCAGCCAGGCCATCACGCGCCGAAGCGCCTCCAACCTCGCTTTGGCGTTCGTGCTCCTGCCCAAAGCGAAACGCGAAGGAATGTCCGCCCTTTACGCCTTCTGCCGTGAGGTGGACGACGTCGCCGACAATGAATCGGCGCCGGTCGATGAGCGGCGGGCGCGACTGGCCGAGTGGCGTGCCGACGTCCGCAGGGCCTGTCAGCAGGGCGCTCCCTTGTTTGCGGTCAACCAGGAACTGAAGCCAATCATCGACCGCTATCAGCTTCGTTTCGAGCATTTCGACGAACTGATCCGGGGCGTGGAGACGGACCTGGAAATCAAGCGTTATCCGACTTACGCCGACCTGGAACAGTATTGTTATCGCGTCGCTTCGGTCGTTGGGCTGCTCAGCATCGAGATTTTCGGTTACCGCAATCACCGCTGCCGCGACTACGCGGTGTTTCTGGGCAAGGCGCTTCAAATGACCAATATCCTGCGCGATGTGCGGACCGACGCCGAGCGCGGGCGAATCTATTTGCCGGCGGAGGAACTGGCGCGCTTCTCCGTGCGGGAAGAGGAGATTCTGAACGGCGAGTATTCTCCCCGGTTTCGCCACCTCGCGGAAAGTGTCGCCGCCCGCGCGCACGGCTTCTATCGTCAGGCGCGCGAAGCGCTGCCCACCGAGGACCGCCGCTCGATGGGCGCCGCTGAGTTGATGGGGTCGGTCTATTGGCGCCTGCTCAAAAAGCTGGAGGCCCGCCAGTTTGACGTCTTTGACGCGGACCCGACGCGGATTGGAAAATGGCAGAAGTTCTTCCTCATCCTTCGTACCTGGTATCGGCTTTCCACCGGCGCGCTCGTGCCGAACTATGGAACGCCGTGAGGCCCGGCGGCGGCTGATCGTCAATGCCGACGACTTCGGCGCCTCCGGCTCGATTAACGAGGCCGTCGAGCGTGCGCACCAGGAAGGGATTCTTACCACGGCCAGCCTCATGGTGAACGGCGAGGCGGCCGGGGAGGCCGTCGAGCTGGCGCGACAAAACCCGCGGCTGGGCGTAGGTCTGCACTTGACCCTGGTTTGCGGGGCGGCCGCGCTGCCACCGGCGGACATTCCCAATCTGGTGGATGAACGAGGCCGTTTCAGCAACCATCCCGTGGCGAGCGGCTTTCGGTTTTTTGCCCGGCCCGGGCTGCGATCCCAATTGGAATGCGAAATCGGCGCGCAATTCGAAAAATTCCGGACAACCGGCTTGAAGCTCGATCACGTCAATGGTCACCTCCATTTTCACCTGCATCCGGCCGTGTTGGCGATTCTGATGCGCCGCGCGTCCGAGTGGGGCGTCACCCATCTGCGGCTCACGCGCGATTTCTTTTGGCTCAATCTGCGGGTCGCCCCGGGACACCTGTTCTATCGGCTGAGCCACGCCGCGGTCTTCAATCTCCTGGCCGCCCGCGCGAGGCCCGCGTTGGATCGGTTGGGCGTCAAACACACGTTCGCCGTCTTCGGACTGCTGCAAGACTCGCGAGTGGACGAAAGCTACGTGATGGGCCTGCTGCCGCGATTGCCACTGGGCGTTTCCGAGCTTTACTCGCATCCGTCGCTTGCCGAATCTCGCCACGAATTCGACGCGCTGATCAGCCCAAAGGTGAAGGCGCTGCTGGAACAACACGGGATACAACGGATCCGCTACCAGGATTTGTGACATGACCAAAGTATTGATCGTTCTAATCATCGCTCTGGTGCTGGAAGCCGTCGGGGTTGTCTTTCTCAGCCGCGGACTGAAGCAGATTGGCGAGGTCGAACGGGTCACGGTCGCGGAAGTCGCCCGCATCATCCGAACGGGGATTGTCAACCCCAGCATCCTGCTGGGAATCGCCCTCGAAACGATCTTCTTCGGCGCGTTGATCTACCTGCTGTCGCAACGCGATGTCAGCCTCATCTGGCCCCTGACGGCGCTGGGTTTTGTGCTCACCGCCATTGCGGCCAAATTCATTCTACACGAGGAAATCCACTGGACCCGCTGGTTCGGGGTGGTGCTGATTGTGATCGGCGCGGCGCTGGTCAGCTACAGCGAAAAAATGAAGACCAGGCCGCCTCGGGTCGTTTCCCCTACGACCGAACCGGTCCCGGGGCACAAATGACTTTTTTCAACACCTCCGCCAGTCCTTCCGCCGCAGCCTTTGTTTGCCGGTGGAATCTGAGCAACGCGCCTATCTTCCCTGGCGACGCCACGAGCATCAGTAGCAGCCTGCCATAGCTCAGGTTCTGTTCCGCATCCAGCAGGCGGTTGAAATCGACCGGCAGGTCCTCGTTGGCGGCATCCGAAATGACGCGCACTGTGGCGCTGGGGATCTTCTGTTCGCGGCAAAGGGCGCGAATGATCCCCGACTCCATTTCGACCGCGTCGGCGTCAGTGCTTTTCCGCAAAGCCTTCTTTTCTTCCGCGGTCGCAACGACCCGCTCCGCACAATGAAACCTTGCCGGGCGCGCGCCGGCCGACAACAGGGCCGGAGACAAACCCGATTCGTTGTCCGCCGAGAAAACCACCGTGCCGGCGGGCAATTCCGGATTGAGTCCCCCGGCAAAACCGCAAGTCAGAACGGCCTCGGGGCGCCGGGTCGCGAACGCGGCGCGAATGGCCTTCTCTGCGTTTCGTGCCCCGATGCCGGTAACCAGAACAGCCATTTCGCCCGGACCCGGGATCGCTTTGTGAAACGGACGGCATTCCTCGATCACGGCGAAAGTGACGAGGAAACGGCAGGCAGTTGGCATTCGGCAATCCGGGCGGGCAGCGTGTTAGCCCGAAACATTCAAGCCGGGTTAGCGAGCCACCAGTTCTCTGGCGTGGTCGTTGACGTGCCCGCGCGTCTCCGTCCCGGCCTTCTGAAGGATGTTCCGATAAGTCGCCAGCGCCAGCAGCGGCCATGCGTTTCGATACATGTCGTATTTCAAATAAAAGACCTTGGGGAAGCCGGTGCCCGTGGTCTCATGCTCGGTCCAGGAGCCGTCTTCGTTCTGCGTGCGGACGAGATATTCGATCCCACGCTGCAGGCTCGGCCGATGCGGATCATCGAACGCACACAGGCCCATCACCGCCCACGCGGTCTGCGTCGCCGTACTCGGCCCCTGGCCTTTGAAAACGGGGTCGTCGTAGGTGTTGCAACGTTCACCCCAGCCGCCGTCGGCGCGCTGAACGCTTTCCAGCCAGTCGCGTGCCTTGAGCAGCCACGGCTCGTTCATGTTCCAGTTCAGCGCGCGCAAGCCGCGCAACGTTTGCCACGTGCCGTAAACGTAATTGACACCCCACCGGCCATACCACGAGCCGTCTTCGTCCTGCTGTTCGCGGATGAACTGGATCGCCTTTTGTATCTGCGGATGGTCCACGGGGTAGCGCTCGTAGCCGAGCACTTCGAGGATGCGCGCCGCGATGTCAACACACTCGGGATCGAGCATCGCGTTGTGGTCGGCGAAAGGAACTTTTTCGAGCAGGTTCTTGGTGCAGTCCTTGTCGAACGCGCCCCAGCCGCCATCCTTGCACTGGAAGGTCATCATCCACTCGAGGCCGCGTTTGAAGCTTTCATCGCGACGCTTCGGATTGTCCGTCGGGACTTTGCGGAGCGCCAGCAGGACCATCGCGGTGTCGTCCACGTCCGGGTTCCATTTGTTTTCGTACTCGAACGCCCAGCCGCTCGGTTCGACCTTTGCCGGGTTTTTGTACCGCCAGTCGCCCCGGAAACGGATTTCCTTCGAAATC
>DATEKZ010000390.1:0-4339 GCA_035277185.1 Verrucomicrobiia bacterium | reverse complement strand
TGGGCGTTGACCACCGTCTCGAAACAGTTTCTTACCAGGCGCGCGTTGCCAAAATTCTCCGTGCGTTCCCGGTGCAGGTGAATGAAATGGTGCAGCACTTTCTCCTTCAACTCCGGCGTCGGCGTCAATCCGTTCTTCCGGATCATCAGCGCGAAGATCCGACACAATTCCTGCGGACCGTAATCCGGAAACTCAATGAAGCGCGTGAAGCGAGAGTGCAGTCCGGGGTTGGAGCCGACGAACTTCTCCATCTCCTCAGGATAACCCGCGACGATTACGATCAGCCGGTCGCGATTGTCTTCCATCCGCTTGAGCAGTGTTTCGATCGCCTCCCGGCCGTAGTCCTCATGTTCTTTGACCAGGCTGTACGCCTCGTCGATGAAGAGAATGCCATCGAGCGCGGAATCGACGACGGCATTCGTGCGCGGGGCGGTCTGGCCGACGTATTCTGCGACCAGGGCCGACCGATCGCATTCAATCAAATGCCCCTTCCTGAGCACGCCGAGGGCCTTGAAAATCCGGCCCATGAGCCGCGCCACCGTCGTTTTGCCGGTTCCCGGATTTCCCGTATAAACGGAATGATAGCTTGTGGGAATCGGCTTGAGGCCCTGCGCGATGCGATGCTGCTGGATTTGGGCGAAGTTGGCCGTCTGTTTGACCTTCTCCTTGACCTGGGCCAGGCCGATCAACTCGTCCAGCTCGCCAAGGACCTCCTCGAACTTCTCCTGCGCCATGGCATACGACTGGCCGGTCGGGGAGGAATGCTCGTCGCAAATGGCGCTGATCTGCCGGAGCAGATACTGGATGAAACGGTTCTCCTTCGACGACACCGCGCCGTCCATATGCGAAAAGGATTCACACACTTCCCGGGTCAGGAATGCGTAGTAGAAAATCAGGAGGGGCGGCAATTCGAGCGCGCCGACCACACGGACGATCTCGGCGAACGCCCGGTCCAATCCCGCTTTGACATTTTCGTCCACCGCGTCATGGAGCTTCGAGATCTTCTCGCGGGAATTATCCAGGTACTCCGTGATCGCGTCGCGCAGGTGCAGCCCGCTCTGTTTTTCATAGCCCTGGTTCAGCGCCTGCAATCGTTCGCGGTGCGGCGTGAGAAAAAGCCCCACGAAGCCATTCGCCATTTCTTCGGTCCGGCCGCTGTAGAGGCAGGCCATCCAGAATTGCGCAGAGGCATCCGTGACCAGCGAAAACTCGCTCCGGGGAAAGAAAACGGACCAGCCTCCTCCCACAATCTTGCGAAAGGAATCGAAGAGCAACTCCAGCAGGTCCACGGTCCCGTGCGCGGTCTTTTCGTACGAGAGCTGCGGCGGGGTCAGGATTTCGAGATATTCGGCCATCAACTTGGCGCTGAAGAGCGCGCGCGCGAGGCGTTCAACGGACTTGCGGTCGCAACCCGTCACCTGGGCCACCTCGGGGATCCGTCGAGACAGTTCCTTGAAGCCGGTGACGAACTGATTGTCGGCGCCGATGACTTTGGCCGCCTGTTCGTCGGTGAGCATCTGGAGATGTTGAAAGTGAGCGACGACGTCCAGCGTCGTCAGTTTGTTAAAATCCGGCAACGCCGCGTCATCGAGAGGCCGCGTCTTGCGGCTCTGGGGATCGCCCATGACGCAGGCCAGCAGGCAGCCCGGGACCAGCGGGTGAACGGAAAAGTCGCCGACAAGTTCTTTCATTTCCAGACGGGATGATCCCGGTCAGGGGTTCGGTTTGCGGGTCAGAGTTGAGGCGCAAGAATAACTCACGCATGAACGTTAGCCGGCGCCGCGTGCGGAGACAAGCCATAGCCGGGAGTTTTTCACAGAAGGAAACGAAGGTAACGAAGCTCAGTGAATTGCAGGCGCAGCCCATCAGGCGCCAAGAGGGCAAAGCGCTGCATCCTCTCTTTGTTGGCTTCTGCGGATGATCCGCCAAAAAGACTCACCTTCGTTGAAAGATGGCCTCCTGCCGCGCGTATTCTCCTTATGAACTCGGAAATTCGCGAAGCTCAACTTCCTTTGTCACACCCGCTGGCCAGGAATGACACCTCTTTGGTGGAGCCGCGATCCCTGACTGATGCCACTCGCGCAACCCGGACCGCGGATCCGACGGGCCGCGCGCTGCCGGTCCAACCCCGGTCTGCCCCAACGGAGTCGAAATCCAGGAACGGGCATTGTCCGCTACCCGTCGTACCGATTCCTCGCCCGGATCGGCGTCGCCGGCTGTTCCGGTGCGTGCGAGTTGGGATGGCGGCCGCCCTGCTTTCCGGTGGCATGCTGTATGCGCGCGCCATCTTCACGACGGCCACGAGCGATCAGGCGTATATCAACGCGGAAATCACGGCTTTGCGGGCGCCGATCGACGGCCAACTGTTTCTCGAAGCGTCGGGATCAGGCCGAATGCTTTCGGCTGGGGCGGCCCTCTTCCGCATTAAAAATCCGCGCTTCGGGAATCAGGCGGCGGTGTCGCAATTGAACTGGGTGAAGGAACTGGCCGAACGCCTGCGCGTGGAGGGCGATGAAGCCGCGATCCGTTTCCAAACGCAGAAGGAGATTTACGAACTGCACCAAAAACTGTTCGCGGAAAAGCTGATTTCACGTCTGGCGTTTTTGGAGGAGCAGACCCGATTGGCTCTGGCGGGCAGCGCCTTGACCAACAAGCAGGCCCAGGCAGCCCAGGCCGAAGAGCGCTGTCGCGAAATGGAAGGGCAAGTGGCACTGCAGAAAGAGGCCGCGGTCGCCATGCCTTTCGACGGAATCGTGTGGAGCGTTCCGGCCAGGAATGGCGCCCAGGTGTCCGTCCACGAAGCTGTCCTGGAAGTGGTCGATCCCAAACGAGTCTGGGTGGATGCCTTCTTCCACGAACGGCACGCCGAAAAGTTCGCGGTCGGAACGCCGGTGAACGTTCGAACGATTGACCGGAACGCTGTCTGGTGCGGCACTGTGGAGTCCGTCCGGGGCGGGGTTGGCCGCATTCCATACGATGGGGTGACGGCGGTGTCGCCGGGCGATTATACGCGCCGTCGGATCGCCGTGCGTGTCCGGATGAATTCGGACAGTCCGTTCGATGCGAGCCGGTTCCTGGGGGTCGGGCGAAGTGTGGTGGTGACGTTGGGCGGTCATGAATAACAGGCCCGACCACACCAAGCGGGCGCCTGGCGAAGCTCCGCTTTTCGCGCGGGGAGCAGGTTTATTCCTCGTGTGGGGAGGCATATTGCTCGGCGTTCTCTGGGCCGTTCAAGACACGAACAGGAACGTGGCATGGGATCGCTGGCAGGACCTCGCAGACTGGGGTCGCGTTCATTTGCCTTCAGTAAACGAGCTGTCCTCGCCTTTCTGGGTTTTGTGTCCGGCTCTGGTTATGATGGCCCTGGCCGGCGCGCTTCGGCTGTTCTTCGATCGTCCGCCGGACCGGCTGCGTCTTCCGATCGGGCTCGGGTTCCTGACGCTCCAGGTGGGCTACCTCTCGTTCCGGCTGGCGTCGACGTTATGTCTTGATTCCTGGTCCGACGCGATCGCGAGCGTTCTTTTTTTCCTTTCCGAAGCGTTCATTCACTTCCGCATCGCCCTCGGAAATCTGTCCTTGCTCCGGCTGACGGACCGGTCGGCCGAGGCGGACGACTCGCAACGCGCGGTTCTCGCCGGCGACTACGTGCCGGCCGTGGATGTGTTTGTACCCACGTATTCGGAGCCGGTGGAAATGTTGCGGCGGACGATCATCGGCTGCCAGGCGATGAAGTATCCACGCAAGACGGTCTATCTGCTCGATGACCAGCGCCGGCCGGCCATGAAACAATTGGCGGAGGAACTCGGTTGCCGCTATCTGGACCGTGCGGACAATCGCCACGCCAAGGCGGGAAACCTGAACCATGCCCTGCCGCTAAGCCACGGTGAATTGATCGTTTGTTTTGACGCGGACTTTGTTCCGAGCAGCGATTTCATCGAACGGACGGTCGGATTCTTCCGGGATCCGGACGTTGCATTGGTCCAGACGCCGCAGAATTTTTTCAATGAAGATGCCGTGACGCGGAACCTGGGCCTGGAACACGCTCTCGAAGATGAACAGCGTTTGTTCTTTCGCACCCTGCAGCCCGGCCGCGACGCCCTGAACGCGATTGTGTGTCATGGCAGTTGTTTCGTGGCGCGGCGCTCGGCCCTCGAGGCCATCGGCGGCATTCCGACCGAAACGATCACCGAAGACTGGGCGACCTCAATCAAGCTCCAGGCGGCGGGATACAGGTTGTACTATCTCAACGAGCCGCTTTCGGCCGGGATGTCCGCGGACAGATGCGGCGAGTTCATTCAACAGCGTTCCCGCTGGGCGCAGGGCACTTTGCAGGCGCTGT
>DATEKZ010000389.1:0-2317 GCA_035277185.1 Verrucomicrobiia bacterium | reverse complement strand
CAACCCGGCCGCCAGCGCTTCAACCACCACGTTGGCCGCGGGTTCGTAAATGGGGAGGAAAACGAACAGATCGGCGGCCGCGTAGGCCAGTTCTGTGTCGGCCATCGGCCCCGCGAAAATCACGTTCGGCGGAGTGTTGGCCGGCTTCCGTCCCTTGCCCACGACCAGGAGTTTCAATGTGTCGGGTACGGCTGGCGGGCTCGGCGGGGGGTGGGCCGGGCGGTCGGGTGCAACGCCGGTCAGAGTCGCTTTCAGCGTCGCGGAGACATCCCGGCTCACGGCCATCAGCCGCAGCATTCCTTCCGCCAGACCCAGGGCCCGCGTTTGTCGGTCGATCGACCTGAGCGCGTCGAACAGGTATCGGAGGCCCTTCCTTTCCCAGCCTGATCCGACAAACAACAGCACAAAGTCGGTATCCTTGAGGTCAAAGCGTTTTCGCGCTTCATCGCGCGCGACTCGTTGAAATCGCGCGACGTCCACTCCGTTTCGGACCAGGTGAATCCGCTCGTCCGGAAACGCGAAATGTTCCCGAATCTCCCGCCTCACCATCTCCGAGTTGACGATGATATGGCGCGTGTTGCGCGAGTCGAACGTCCCGGCTTCCAGTTGAAGCATGTTGCGGTGAAACGCGCCTCGTCCCACGAACGGCCGCTTCCACACCGGCGCGAATTCCCGGCGCCGCTGCAGCCACACCCGATGCACGCCGTCGCCGGCGCGATACACATCCTGGCGCAATGCGCGTTCCAGGCTGAACACGCAGTCGAATTTTTCCTTCTCAATTGTTTCGCGGACGGTTTCGGCAAATCTGACCGGGCGCGTGGCACGCGAACCCCCCGTGGGGACGCGATGAAATTTCACGCCGTCGAGTGCGTCGTCCCACGATTCGGCGAAGAGATGCGGCTCGTGCCCTTGCGTAACGAGCGCGCGAAGGAGCCGTTGCAGATACAACTCCGCCCCGCCCGTGGCGGCGAACTGGCGGCGGATGAGGGCAAGTTTCATTCGAGATCCCGTCAAGACCTGCGGGCGACCACGATGAGATGGCGGCCCAGCAGCGATGCATCGGTCGCGGCCTTCTGCCAAAAAGCCCTTTCCTGCTCTGTTTTGGCTTCGCGGGCGCGGTGGCGGCAATGCAATCGGCCCGGGATGGCCATCAGATATTCGTACAAATGCTTCGGCCTCGACAAGGGCTCGGGCACGAGGTCCATCTCCGAGAATCCCGCAAGCTCGAGGTAAAGGTAAAGTTGCGGCCACGACCACGGCGTGATGTGCATGTGAGTGCCCGGAATGATTTTTCCCGTGAGGCACGGAAAGGACGGAAAGAAGCCGCGCAGGAAATACTGCAGCCTCGCCTGTGGGAACCACACGTTCGGGGTCGTGACGATGAGTTTGCCACCCGCCGGCAGACGTTGGTGAAACGCGCGCAAGAGCAGGAGCGGGTTGCCGACGTGCTCCAGGCCTTCGCAGCAGCAAATTAAATCGTAGCTGCCGCACTCGGCGGGCAGGCCGTTGTCGAGGTCGTGCTGCCAGATTTTCCGATATCCTTTTGCGCCCGCGTAGAGATCCACGCCGTCGAGTGTGGCGCGTCCGGCCAGACCTTCGGCCAGCCAGCCGTTGCCGGACGGCGCATCAAGCACGGTCGCGAACTTTTGCCCGCGCAGATAATCAATCACCACACTTTTGCTGGAAAGCTGCATGGATGTTCAGTTCGCTGCCGGAAGATGCCGGCGGTAAAGCGCGTCAAGTTGGTCGAGCATGGCGTCCAGACTGTGATGGGCTTCCACCAGGGCGCGGCCGCGTTCGCAGGCTGCGCGGGTCGGGTCGGGATGGGCGAGTGTTTCCCGGATCGCCGCCGCGAGCGCCCCGGCATTTCCGCCGGGGAAAATTCGGCCGGTCTTTCCGTGCCGGATTATTTCCGGAATGCCGCCCACATCGCTGCCCACCACGGGAGTTCTGACCGCCAGGGCCTGCAGGCCGATCTGCGGCACGCCTTCGTGTTTTGTGGACGGGATCGCCAGCACGCTAAGGGCGCGTAACACGGCGGGCACATCCTCGCGATGACCGGTGAGTGTGACGACGACGCCAAGACGCAGTTCCGCGATATGCTGTTCGATGCGCTGGCGCATCGGGCCTTCGCCCACGATCACAAAGCGCCCCGGAAAACCGTCCGCCTTCAACTGCGCGGCGGCTTCAAGAAAGGTGGTGTGACCTTTCCACGAGCGCAGCACCGAGACCATGCCGATCAAAGGCACACTTTCGCTTTGAGCAAACAACTTTGCTTTTCCGCCCTCCGGGGAAAAGACGGCGAGGTCAACGCCCG
>DATEKZ010000388.1:0-4396 GCA_035277185.1 Verrucomicrobiia bacterium | reverse complement strand
GTCCGATCTGGTCGAGCCGTTCGAAATATGCGCGCGCCATGGCTGCCGTCCTCGAAGTCAATTGCCGCAGAAGCAGAACACCTTGGACTTTCACCGCAGCCGCGGGACAGGCGGGCGCGGTCCGGAAGACGCGAATTCCACGAATTAACGCGAAGGTAGACCTTGGACTTTGGACCTCGGACTTGGGACCTCGGACTTCGGACTTCGGACTCTAGCCCTTACCACGGCATCGTCCTTCAACTCTCAACTTTCAACCGTTCCGACCTACACTCACCACAATGCCGGCGCCGAGCACCTTTGGTTTCTTGTGGGCTTTCGTACTGGGCGTTTCCCTCCATGCCGCTGCGTCTCCCGACGATCCCTTCGCCCGCGCGCTCGAGAAACGCATACCCGGTCTTGCGGTTGCCTAATAAGTTGACTCACGGTTGTCTCATCGGCTACTGTCGGCGGGTGAGTTACCAGCCGCAATTCACCATCACGCCCGCATTGTTGGCGCGCGTGGAACAGATCGCCGCTCTGCGCGAACGCATTCTGGCGGCCACAGTGGAAGTGCCGTGGATTCCCGCGCTGCAGAAGGACACGCGGACGCGCAACACCCATTCCTCGACGGCCATCGAAGGCAATCCGCTTACCTTGGAACAGGTCCGCGCAGTGGAGGAAGGCCGGGAGATTCCCGCCGTCGCCGCCCGCGCCAGGCGCGAAGTAGTCAATTATTTCGCCGCGCTGCGATTCGTAGAGAAACATGCGCATAAAAAGACCATCTCCCATGAGGAGATCTTACGCCTGCACAAAATCATCGCCGGCGACGTGATGGATCAAGGCACGGCTGGACGTTATCGCACCATTCCCGTGCGCGTGGGGCGCTATGTGCCGCCGCCACCGGAGGAAGTTTCCGGTTTGATGTTTGAATTACTGGAGTGGTGGAACAAGGACGCGGCCAGGCTGTCGCCAGTGTTGAGTTCGGCCATCGTGCATTACCGCTTTGAGGCGATTCACCCGTTTGCCGATGGGAACGGACGGACCGGACGCGCACTGGCCTTGTGGGAGTTGTATCGGCGCGGGTTTGACACCCACCATATTTTTTCCGTGGACGAATTCTATTGGGAAGACCGCTCGCGTTATTACACCGCGCTGGATGCCGTGCGCCGCGAAGGCGAAGACCTGACCGGCTGGCTGGAATACGCCGCCGAAGGTTTGCACCTCACCCTGGAGCGCGTCTGGACGCGGGTGCAGAAGTTTTCGGCGGGGGCGAGCCAGACGAAACTGGTTTTGCGTCCGAAGCAGGAACAATTGCTGCAACTGCTACGCGACCATAAGAGCATGACGCCACGGGAAATTTGGGACGCGCTCGATGTGACGAAGCAGGGAGCGATGAAGTTAATGCAACCGCTGTTGGACGCCGGTTTGGTGCAGCGCGTCGGCACACGAAAAACAGGGCGATATATTCTGGCGTGAGATGAAAAGATCGCCATGGATGGGACCGATACTTTGCTGTCTTTGCTGGGCTGGAACAACTGTTGAAACAGGCGGCCTTGACCGACACGACAAAGATTGATCAGCACCGACGTGTCGGCGACAACGATCACTTTGTTTCGTTGAGCGACTGGATGTCCGATGCCAGCATTTGTTCGGTGTAAAGCGGGACGCCGCGTTCACTCAAAGCGCGTTGGAAAGTGAAGAAGTCCACACCCGTCATCTCGGTCGCCGCGACCTTGCCGATGCGTCCGCGCGCATACAACGCGCAGGCAAGTTCCAGTCGCCCACCTCTTCGGGCGTCAGCCGCTCGTTCGCGGGACATCAGGCAGTTCAATCCTCACGAGACACTTTTAGCCTTCTTGTGACCGGGAGTCAAACCTCGCGCTGGCCCTCGGCCATCAACCATCAATCCTGCTCAACCACGGATGACACGGATATCCGAGAATTTTTGGATTCCCTCGGCGGCACCGAATTATAGTCGGATGTTGTCGGCGCCACGCCGCCACTCACGCCTTCGAATTTCGGAGTTCGGGTATAATTCAGATTGAGCAAAGGACGATTATTCGTGATATTGGGCACATCCGAACACCAGTACTTAATCACACTAGCAGTGGCGTGATGGCCGTGACGCTCCTGAGCCTGGCGCTATCACTGGCCTTGCCCTGCCGGGCGGAGCCGGCGGACGACGGGGATCTCGCCGCGCTGCAAGCCGATGCCAGGAAGTCCTTCAAAGAGGTGATCACCCCATTTGTCGACACCTACTGCACGCGCTGTCACGGGCAAAATAGACAGAAGGGCGGAATCAACTTCGGTCCGGCGCTCAAGAAGCCCGGCGAAAGTGCGTCCAGCAAACGGTGGAAGCAGGCGCTTGCCATGGTGAAATCCCACGACATGCCGCCGGATAACGCGGACAAGCAGCCTACGGATGAGGAGCGTCAGAAGTTTCTGGACGGGATCGGCAAGATCAAGTTTCTCAGCTCGAAGGATCCCGGTCTCTTTGTTATCCGTCGTTTGACCAAGGTGGAGTATGGCAACACGCTGCATGATCTCTTCGGTGTGGATCCATCGGTCGCCAACGAACTGCCGGACGAAGTATTCGGAGAGGGATATCTGAACACGCTGTCACCGCTCCAGTCGGAGCAGTATCTAGCGATCGCCAATGGCGTGCTGGATCGGATTCTGGCGCCCAAGGATGGGTCGCCCACCAAGGTGCAAAGGCGTCTGTTCGGTCAACCGCCAGGTCCAGGCGCTGACGAGCGGGCGGCGGCGCGAAAGGTCGCCCGTTCCCTGGCGCGAAACGCCTATCGCCGGCCCCCCACTGAGCCGGAACTGGATGTCCTGCTGCGGGTGTTCGATCTCGCGCGCGAAAACAACCTCGCTTACCCGGGTGCGCTGCGCCTGATGCTCAAAGCGATTCTCGTGTCGCCCCAATTCCTCTTCATCACGCCAGCCATGGAGGCTGAATCGGGGCGCTCGATTGTTCCCCTGGATGATTATCAACTGGCGTCCCGGTTGTCGTATCTGCTGTGGGCAACCATGCCCGATGCTGAACTGTCGGCGCTGGCAGATCGCGGGAAACTCCACGAGCCGGCAGTGTTGAAGGCGCAAGTGCAGCGTCTGCTGGAGGATCCGCGTTCCCGGGCGTTGTTTGATGGTTTTGGCGCGCAGTGGCTTGGGCTGGGGAGCCTGGAGAGCAAAACCTTCGACACCGCCAAATTCCCCCAGATGACCGGCGCGATGCGCTCGGCGATGTATGACGAGGCCCGTCTGTTCTTTGAAAGCATCGTGCGTGAAAACCGGAGCGTCGTCAGCCTGGTGGATTGTGATTACACTTTCCTCAACGGGACCCTGGCCGCGCTTTATGGCCTGGATAAGAAAGTCACCGGATCCCGGTGGCGCAAGGTGAAGCTGACCGATGCCAATCGAGGGGGCATTCTGGGAATGCCCGGCATTCTGGCGGTGACCTCGTTTCCCGACCGCACCAGCCCCGTCAAACGCGGAGTGTGGGCGCTCGAACAAGTGCTGGGGGAACATGTGCCGCCTGCGCCGCCGAACATTCCGTCCCTGGAGAAACAGGACAAGGAGAAGGTCGCGAATCTGACACTGCGTCAGCGCACCGAGTTGCACCGCACGGATGCGACCTGCGCCAATTGCCACAAGGTCCTTGATCCCATCGGCTTTGGTCTGGAGAATTTTGACGCCATCGGACGGTGGCGGGACAAGGACGATTCCGGAGGGGCGATTGATGCCGCAGGTGAACTTCCAGGTGGAAAACGCTTTTCGTCTCCCAAAGAACTGAAAACGATCATCGCGGCGCGAGGAGGTGACCTTGCGCGTAATCTGACGGAGAAACTTCTGGCCTTTGCGTTATGCCGCCAGCTCGAGGGTTACGACGAAATCGTGGTGGATCATTTGGTTGAAACGATCGCCAAAGACGGCTATCCTATGCGGACTCTCATCACCGAAATCGTGACCAGCTATCCTTTCACTCATCGCCGCATCAAGGAACAGGAACAACTCGCGTCATCATCCCATGAAAAGTAATTTCCTAATGAATCGTCGCACGTGTTTGAAAGGGATCGGGGCCACACTCGCGCTGCCCCTTTTGGAATCCATGGGCTGGGCAGAGTTGGGAAAGCCTGACAAACCGCCGGTCCGCCTCGGATTCATGTACATGCCCCATGGCGTCATCATGGAACAGTTTTGGCCCAAGGATTCAGCCAGCTTCCTTACAAACCCGCCGCCCGCTCTGGAATCGCTGCGGCCCGTCCTCGATCAGTGTTTGTTGATGAAGGGGATCTCGGGAGTTGAGATCGCCCCGTTCAATGGCGCTCCGCATGCGCTCGAGTTGTCCACCTGGCTTACGGCCATGCTGCCGGATGCGAACACACGAAACCGGATCAACATCGGGATTTCGGCG
>DATEKZ010000387.1:0-10784 GCA_035277185.1 Verrucomicrobiia bacterium | reverse complement strand
CCCGTGAGTCTCCTGGCTCCATTGTTCCTGTTGGGCGCGCTGGCGGTCGCGCTGCCGGTCATTTTTCACCTCATTCGCCGCACCTCGAAGGAAAAGGTCCCGTTCAGCTCGTTGATGTTCCTGCAGCCGACGCCGCCACGGATGACCCGGCGCAACCGGCTCGAGAATATCTTCCTCCTGCTCCTGCGCTGCCTGGTGCTTTGCCTGCTCGCGCTGGGATTTGCCCGGCCGTTCTTTCAGAAACCGGTCACTGCCGATCCGCAAAATGAAACCGCGAGGAAGATCATTCTGCTGGTGGACACCAGCGCCAGCATGCGTCGGGAGGGTTTGTGGGCGGCGGCTCTGTCGAAGGCGGAGGAGGCCCTGAACAAGGCGTCCGTGGCGGACCAGATGGCGGTTTTCACGTTCGACCGGCGGGTCCGGCCCCTGGTCAGTTTCGAGCAGTGGGCGGCAACGGGCCCTTCTGAACGCGCCTCACTGGCCACTGGACGGCTTGCGGAGGTCAATCCCGGTTGGGCCTCCACGCATGCAGGCAATGCCCTCATCACCGCTGCCGAGGCGTTTGCCGACGCCGACAAGCAAGGACAAGATACCGGACCAAGGCGCATCGTCCTGGTGAGCGACCTCCAGGAAGGCAGCCGGCTCGAAGGTCTGCAAGGCTACGATTGGCCGCGCGGCATCGAGGTCGTTATCGAGTCCATCAAGGCAAAACGCCCAACGAACGCGGGTTTGCAGTGGGTGATGGACGCGGACGAAGCGTCCCGACCGGAGACTGACGCCGGGCCGCGAATTCGCGTCAGCAACTCTGCCGACGCGAAGCGCGAGCAGTTTCAGATCCGCTGGGACGGTGTTGCCGGAGGATCGACCGTGGACGCCTACGTTCCGCCCGGCCAAAGCCGCATCGTGCAGGCGCCAAAACTCCCGGCTGGAATCAGCGGCGAGAGGCTGGTGCTGACGGGTGACGATGACGATTTCGACAACATCGTTTATCTCGTCGAGCCAAAGGCCGAGCAGGTGACCATCCTTTTCATCGGAAACGACACCGAGAAGGACCCTGGCCAGGCGTTGTATTACCTGAAACGGGCGTTCCAGGAGACCCGGCGCCAGGTCGTGCGGGTCGTGGTGATTCCCCCGAGCGCAGCCCTGTCGCCAACCGACCTCGCCGACAAACGGCTGATGATCGTCGGTGATCCCTTGTCCGAGGCATCGCTCAAGACGGCGCAACAGTTCCTGACGGGCGGGGGCACGGTACTATTGGGGATGAAGGACACCGCTTCGGCCCAAACCGTCGGAAAGCTGGCGGAGATCGACAACCTCGTTGCCACAGAAGCCGCCTCGACGACCTACTCGATGTTCGGCCAAATCGATTTCGAGCATCCGTTGTTTGCGCCGTTCGCCGATCCGCGCTACAGCGACTTCACGAAGATCCATTTTTGGAAGCATCGCCGCCTCGGAGCCGACCGGGTGCCGGGCGCGCGGGTCGTGGCCCGGTTCGACGACGGTGATCCCGCCCTTCTTGAAATCCCGAAAGGGACCGGACGTCTGCTGGTGCTCACCTCGAGTTGGCAGCCGGTGGACAGCCAGTTGGCCCTCTCGTCGAAATTCGTTCCACTGCTCTATTCCATCCTGGAGCAGGCCGGTGGAATCAAAGCGCAGATTTCCCAATACCACGTCGGGGATGACGTGAACCTTTCGGGCGTGAGTCCGCCCACGAACGGCCCGTCATTGACGATCCGCAAGCCGGACGGCGCGCAAGTCCAGCTCGGAGCGGGAGAGACCCGGTATTCGGACGCCGGTCTGCCGGGGATTTATACGATCGCTTCGACCCAGCCCCCGCTGAGGTTCGCCGTGAATCTGGATGCGGCTGAGAGTAAAACCGCCCTGTTACCCGTCGAAGAGCTGGCGCGTCTTAATATTCCGTTGAAACCCCGGGAAATCGAGCTGGCCAAACAGATCGAGCAGAAGCGCCGCCTCCACAACGCCGAACTGGAGAACCAACAAAAACTCTGGAGATGGTTGATTGTGGCCGCGTTGGTGGTATTGCTTATGGAAACGTGGCTGGCCGGATGGCTGACCCGGCAGGCCGGCACGCGAACCGAGGCCTCGGCATGATTGACCGCCTCCTCAAAACGCATCTCGAACCGATCGCCCGTGACTACCGGCGCTGGCAGTTGTGGCGCGCACTGGCGTGGTGCTGGGCGGCGCTGACGATCGTCGGAGTCGGATTCCTGCTGGTGCGTCAGGTCACGGGGTGGTCGTTCCCGTTTGTTTTCCCGCTGCTGGTCCTGGCCGCCATCGTTGCGGCGTTGATTCTGTGGCGGCGCCACTCCAGGGACCGATTCGATTACTGCGAAATCGCCCGGCAGATTGAAGAGCAGGACCCCAGGCTCCACGCCCTTCTGCTCACAGCCATCGAGCAACAGCCCGACCGCGCCACGGGCGAACTCACCTATCTTCAACAGCGCGTCATCGGCGAAGCCCTGGGCTACCGGCACAAGCACCTGTGGGGACAACACGCCTCCGTGCGGCTCTTCTATGCCCAGTGCGCGCATTTGACAACTCTGGCCCTGCTGGTGGCCGTCCTCTCCGGGCTCTATGTAACCCTCCCGGCGGGCCAATCGTTCTTCGCCGCCCAGTCAAAAGCAAAGGGCGTAACGGTTACCCCGGGCGACGCCAGCGTCGAGCGCGGCAGCAGCCTCGTGGTGTTGGTGCGCTTCGATGGGAAGGTCCCCGCGGAAGCCACGCTCGTCATCCGGCCGGCCAACCAGAACGAACAGCGCGTCGCCCTGACAAAGAACCTGGATGACCCGGTGTTCGGCACCAGCATCCCGGAGATCAACAACGAGTTGACGTATCGCATCGAATACGGCGCGCAGGAAACGCGCGATTTCAAAGTCTCCGTCTTCGAGTTTCCCAGACTGGAGCGGGCCGACGCCAAACTGACGTTCCCCGAATACACAGCCCTTCCCGAAAAGACGATCGAAGACACCCGCCGTGTCAGTGCTGTCGAAGGCACGGCGCTGGATTACACGTTTCATCTCAACAAACCGGTCAGGTCTGCAACGCTCGTCGCGAAGGACAACTCCACCATTTCCCTGCTCGCCGACACCAACCGTCCGAATGTCTATCAGACCGGCCTCAAGCTCGACCGGAGCCAGCGTTACGATCTCGTGCTGGTGGATGACGCCGACCGCACCAACAAGGTCCCTCCGCAGTTCGTCATCGACGTGCTCAAGAACCGTTCGCCGGAACTGAAATTCGCTTTCCCTCGCGGGGACCAACGGGTCTCGGCGCTGGAGGAGATCGCGTTTCAGGCGGAAGTATCCGACGACTTCGGTCTGCGCGCTTACGGCCTCGCCTACAATCTCGCCGGCGAGGAAACAAAGTTTGTCGAACTCGGACAATCGACCACCCCTCAGGAGAAACGCCAGTTGCGCCACCTGCTCCCATTGGAGGACCTCGATGCGCATCCCGACCAGCTTCTCAGCTATTATATCTGGGCCGACGATGTGGCGCCGGACGGGCAGGTTCGCCGCACGTCCAGCGACATGTTCTTCGCCGAGGTCCGGCCTTTCGAGGAGATCTTCCGCGAAGGACAGTCGCCCGAAGGCGGAGCCGGCGCGGCAGGGGCAGCACAGGGCAACCAGTCCGAAAAGCTGGCGGAACTTCAGAAGCAGATCATCAACGCCACGTGGAAACTTCGCCGGCAGGAAACGGGCAGTCCTCCGTCCGCCCAATACAAAAAGGACGCGCCCGTGGTCCAGGAAGCGCAGGAAAATGCGCTCGACCAGGTGAGCGAAATGAAGGAGGAGATTGACGATCCGCGTTCCAGGGCGCTGGTGGAGACGGTGGAGACCGAAATGAAAAAGGCGGTTCAGCATCTCACCGAGGCGGTCGATAAGAATTCCGTCGGACCGTTGCCGCCGGCGTTGTCCGCCGAGCAATCGGCTTATCAGGCCCTGCTTCGTCTGGCATCGCGTGAATATCAGGTGTCGCGCGGCCGCAATCAGCAGGGAGGCGGTGGAGGAGGACAGCGCGCCCAGCGTCAGCTCGATCAGTTGGAATTGAAGCAGACCGAGAACCGATACGAGACCCAGCGCCAGGCTTCGCCTCAGCAGAATCCCGAGCAACGCGAGCAAATGCAGGTCTTCAATCGCCTGAAGGAACTCGCCCAGCGCCAGCAGGACCTCAACGAGCGGCTCAAGGAGCTTCAAACCGCGCTCCAGGAGGCGAAGACCGAACAGGAGCGCGAGGAGATTCAACGCCGTTTGAAACGGCTCCGCGAAGAACAGCAGGAAATGCTCGCCGACATGGACGAGTTGAACCAACGCATGTCGAGCCCCGAAAACCAGTCGCGAATGGCCGAAGCGCGCCAGCAGCTCGAACAGACCCGTTCGGAAGTCCAGCGCGCCGCTGAATCGATGGAGAACGGCCAGGTTTCGCAGGCCTTATCGTCCGGCACGCGCGCCCAGCGCGACCTGCAGCAATTGCGCGACGATTTTCGCAAGAAAAACTCCAGTCAGTTCGCCGACGACATGCGCGAGTTGCGTGACGACGCCCGCGAGCTGGCGCAAAAACAGGAGGAGATCGGTCAGAAGCTTGAATCGCTGAACGATTCCAAACGCAAAACCCTGACCGATTCCGAGGAACGGAAGGAATTGGCTTCGCAGCTCGACGAACAGAAAAAGCGGATGGACGAAGTGATCGATCATGCCACGCAGGTGACCCAGCAGGCGGAACCGGTCGAGCCGTTGCTGTCGAAACAACTCTACGACACGCTGCGCAAGGCCACTCAGGACGAAGCCAGGAATTTGCAGGAGACGACGGAGGACCTGTTGCAGCAGGGGCGGCTTTACCGCGCAGTGTATGAAAAACTCCAGGAAGCCAAGGGCGGGGCAAAAAAATCGGTGGAGGTCACGGCTGATTTGTTGCGTGAAGGGTTCGCCCCCGAGGCCAATCAACTGGAACAGCGCGCCCGCAAGAGCATCAACGATCTGAAAAGCGGCGTCGAGCGCGCCGCGGAAAGCGTCCTGGGCGACGACACGGAAGCCCTCCGACTGGCCAAGCGCGAACTGGAAGCGTTGAGCCAGCAACTGGAGAAGGAACTGGCCCGGGCGGAGGCTGAACAGGGGCAAGCCGCTGCTGGAACGCCGACGCAAAGGGGCAGCCGGGATGGATTGCAGCGCGCCGGTGAAAGGGCGGATGAACAGACAAATGAACCGACCCCCACCGAAGGGCGCGACGGAGAGAACCCGTCGTCCCGACAGGCCGCATCGACGCAGGGAGAGCAACCAGGCCAACCCGGCGGGCGCTCGGCGACGCAAAATCAACAAGGGGCGCGAGCGGCAAACGGCGGATCCCCCGAAGGACAGCCGCAGGCGCAGGACCAGGCCCAGGACTCGCAGTCACCGGGCGGTGCGCAAGCTTCCCAAGGTCAGGCCGGCAATTCGCAGCAGCAATCGCGTTCCGCGAATTCCCAACAGAGCGGAAACGGTGGCCCATCGGAAGCGGCATCCAACGATGGCCAGGCACAACGGGGGCAGCGCAACGCCTCCGGCGGACGCCGGAACTTTTTCGATGGAGGCGGCAACGACGGCGGCGGAACGGGCGGCTGGGAAGGCCCTATTCTCGGCGCGGAATACACTCAATGGTCGGACCGCCTGCGCGACGTGGAGGAGATGCTGGATGAGCCGGAGTTGCGCACCCAGGCGGCGCGCATTCGTGATCGGGCTCGCGCGATGCGCGTGGAATCCAAACGCCACAGCGAGGAGCCGAAATGGGATCTGGTCAAACTGGAGATTGCCGCGCCGCTGGCAGAGTTGCGATCACGGGTCGCCGAAGCGCTCGCCCGCCGCGAGTCGAATGAAGCCATTGTTCCCATTGACCGTGATCCCGTCCCGACCCGATACTCTGAACTCGTCAGGCGCTACTACGAACAACTGGGGAAGAGCGAGTCCGGCACCCCGGCTGATCCTGGAGGCCCGAAGTAACAGGTAATGAGTCCATCTGAATTCCGCAGCAGCCAACACAAGGCGGCTCATTCTTTTTCCAGTGAATTCAGCCAGACGTTTCTAACGTCGGCTGCCATAATCCAAGGGTAATGATGGTCGGAGCCGTGCTTATCTCCGGACGCGACTGGTGGCTGCCGGCGGCGGGGTTGCTGTTCCTGGGGTTGTTATTGCTGGCCTGGGCGTATCGCCACGCGCCCGCCAGCGGAGCCATTCGCGGCGTCTGTCTGTCGTTGAAACTGCTGGGACTCCTGGCGCTGGCGGCGTGTCTGCTCGAACCGCTCTGGAACGGCCAGCGCGCGCGGCCCGGTTCAAACTTTTTTGCCGTCGTCGCCGACAACAGCCAGGGAATGCAGATCAAGGACCTCGGTCAGACGCGCAGTCGCGGCGAGGTCCTCCACGGACTGCTGACCTCGGACAAGAGCACGTGGCCGGGCAGGCTTGACGAAACCTTCCAGGTGCGACGCTACTTCTTTGATTCGCGCCTCCAAAGCACGCGGGATTTTTCGGAATTGACGTTCGATGGGCGCGCCTCGTCGCTGGGCGCGACATTACGGACGATCGCCGACCGCTACAAAGGGCAGCCTTTGGCCGGCATCCTGGTTTTCACGGACGGCAATGCCACGGATATCCCGGACGGAAGGCCGGACACCTCGGCCCTGCCGCCGGTTTATCCGGTCGTCCTCGGCAATGACGATCCGATCAAGGATATCGCCGTGCAGAAAGTCGCGGTGAGCCAGACCGTGTTTGAAGACGCGCCGGTCAGCATCCAGGCCGATGTCGCCGCCGGCGGATACTCCAGCGGCAGTCTCCTGGCCCAGGTCCTCGATCAGGACGGAAAAAAGATCGAGGAACAAACGCAAAAAGCCCCGCGCGACGGCGAGACGGCAACCTTCCGGTTCCAGGTGAAACCGGAAAAGGGCGGGATTTCGTTCTATGGCCTGCGCGTGTCGGCCAGAGACGAACTGGGGCAGTTCACAAATCCCGAATCTTCGACCGAAGCGACTCTGGCCAACAACCACCGTGTGTTGGTGGTGGACCGCGGGAAGGGGCCGTATCGCATTTTGTACGTCACGGGACGGCCGAACTGGGAGTTCAAGTTCCTGAACCGCGCGGTGGAGGAGGACGATCAGATCCAGCTTGTCGGGCTGATTCGCATCGCCAAACGCGAACCGAAATTCGAGTTTCGCGGGCGCGCCGGCGAGTCAAGCAATCCGCTCTTCCGCGGCTTCGACCGCAAGTCCGAAGAAACCGAACGCTATGACCAACCGGTCCTGGTCCGCCTCAACACCAAGGACGCGGCGGAACTGGTCGGCGGGTTTCCGAAGACTGCCGAAGACCTCTATGCCTACCACGCCGTCATCGTGGACGACCTGGAGGCTGAGTTCTTTTCACGCGACCAGATGGCCCTGGTGCAGAAGTTCGTGTCCGAACGCGGCGGCGGCTTTCTGATGCTCGGTGGCGCGGAATCGTTTCATGAGGGCAAATACGCACGCACGCCGATCGGCGACATGTTGCCGGTGTATGTGGATTTTCTGACCGAAACTCGAATCGCATCCGGTCTTCACCTGACGCTGACCCGCGAAGGCTGGCTGCAACCCTGGGCCCGGCTGCGCGGGACGGAAAACGAGGAGCGCACCCGGCTCGAAGCCATGCCCCCGTTTCAGATATTGAACCGCGTTCGTGGCGTGAAGCCGGGCGCCAGCGCTGTTGCGCTGGTTCACGACGAGAGCGGCATCCAGTACCCCGCGCTGATCGCACAGCGATTCGGCAACGGCCGTGTCGGCGCAATGACCGTCGGCGATTTATGGCGCTGGGGTTTGCGCGACGAAGCGATGCGCCGCGACATGGACAAAGCCTGGCGGCAGATGATCCGGTGGCTGGTCGCCGACGTGCCCAACCGCATCGAGTTCCAGGCGACGTCAAAACGGGATGACCCGAACCAGGCGGTTTTGCTCCAGGTCCGCGCGCGCGACAAAGCGTTTCAACCCCTGGACAATGCCTCGGTGGTCATAACGGTCGGGGCACTGACCAACGACCTTGCCCGGACCAGGAGAGGAGACAGCGAAGGTCCGAGCCCGGCGACAAACGGGATCCGGCTTACCGCCGAGCCGGCATTGACGGAGGCTGGCCTCTATCAGGCGACGTACATCCCCCGCGACACCGGTGGATACCTCGCCGAGGCGGTCGTGACCGATGCGGCCGGAGTCGAAGCGGGACGCGCCGAAGCGGGTTGGACCGCCGATCCGGCTTCGGAGGAATTCCGGTCGTTGAAACCGAACCGCGCATTGATGGAGTCGATCGCAAAACAAACCGGCGGGGAAGTGATCGCCATGGATAAACTGGATGGGTTTGCCGCGGGCCTGCCGAATCGCAAAGCGCCGATCACCGAGAGCTGGTCCTTTCCGCTCTGGCATACGCCGCCGGTTTTTCTGTTCGCGCTGGCCTGCTTCGTCGCTGAATGGGGACTGCGACGATGGAAAGGAATGGCGTGAGACTTGTCTTCTCGTGTCTCGGGTTGCTTGCTGCCGGGGTGGCGGCTGCCGATTCCGGTCCGTCGAACGGAAACGAAAACGGGGATAAGCCGACCGTAATTGTGGCCGTGGGCGCCGCCGGAGAGGAGGAGTTTGGCAAGGACTTCGAGAAATGGGTCCGGCTTTGGGAAAAGGCGGGCGAACAAGGGGGCGCAAAAATGGTCGCTTTGGGTCTCGGCGAAACCAACGCAACGTCCGACGTCGAACGTCTAAAGCAGATCCTGTCGGATGAACCCAAGGACGCTCCCGGAGAACTGTGGCTTGTGCTCATCGGTCACGGAACGTTTGATGGCAAGGAACCCAAGTTTAACTTGCGCGGACCCGATTTGTCCGCCGCGGAGCTGGGGGAATGGTTGAAGCCGTTTCGCCGGCGGACTGCAGTCATCAACAGTGCGTCTTCGAGCGGCCCATTCATCAACAAGCTGTCGGCGTCGGGCCGTGTCGTGGTTACCGCGACGCGGAGTGGTTACGAACAGAACTACGCCCGCTTCAGCCAGTATATCTCCGAGGCCATTGGAGATGCGAAGGCCGATCTCGACAAGGACGGGCAGGTCTCACTGCTGGAAGCGTTCCTGACGGCGTCCCGTCGCGTCGCCGAGTTCTATGAGGCGGAAGGCCGTCTGGCCACGGAACACGCGTTGCTCGACGACAACGGTGATGGTCTCGGCACGCCGGCCGACTGGTTTCGGGGCATTCGCGCCGTGAAGAAGGCTTCAGACGGCGCCTCGCTTGACGGCCTCCGCGCGCACCAGCTTCACCTGGTCCGAAGCGAACAAGAGCAGAAACTCCCGCCCGCCGTTCGAGTCAGACGAGACGAACTCGAGTTGGCTATCTCCAAACTGCGCGAGTCCAAAGGACGAACTCCCGAGAGCCAGTACTACGAACAACTGGAGAGGATGCTGGTTGACCTGGCGAAGCTATACGAACAGGGGGCCAATCCCCCTGTTGCAGAGCGAGACCCTCCTTGAATCTGCGTGGGTCGCCTGAGCTTCCTTCCTGAGCTTCTCTTCTGACCTGGCGGCGGCGCGCGACGTTCGGCGCGATGGTTGGTTGCCGAGTCCGGTTCTCGTTCCTTTACGAGTGACCATTTTCAACTACACTGGGAGGCATGAAGGGGCTCAGGAGCGCCAGACTTTTCAAAGAGATTCCCGGAGTCGAGCTTCAGTCTCTGGAACGGGCGGCCCGCCTGATCGTGTTCAAGACGGGCGAAATCATCTTCCAGGAAGGTGACCCGGGCGACGGGCTGTACGTCATCGCCCAGGGAAAGGTCCAGATCACGGCGTTCTTCGGCGAGAACCAGCGGCGCGCCCTGACTCACGTTGGCGCCGGTGATTTCTTCGGCGAGATGGCCTTGCTGGATGGCGAGCCGCGCTCCGCTGGAGCTTTCGCCGAAGAGGAAACGCAGACTTACTTTATCCCGCGCGACGCACTGCTGGCGTCGTTGGAACGCTCGCCGAAACTCGCCGTCCGTATGTTACGCGACTTCAGCCGGCGGCTGCGTGAGTTCAATCACCAGTACGTTCACGAGGTTCTCCAGGCGGAACGGCTCGGTCTGGTGGGCCGTTTTGCGCGGTCGATCATCCATGACTTCAAAAATCCGCTGCACATCATCGGCGTTTCGGCGGAGATGTCGGCCGTCAAAGGCACGTCCGGGGAGGCGCAGACAGCGGCCCGGGAACGAATTCGCCGGCAGGTGGACCGGATCAGCAAGATGATCACGGAGTTTCTCGAATTCTCCAGGGGCGAGAGGTCCAGCATCAACCTATTGGAAACCGATTATGCGGCGTTCGTTCGCGACGTGCTCGAGGAAATCCGGTCGGACACGGCGGCCCGTTCGGTGAAGATCGACCTCCAGAACCAGCCGCCGGCGGTCAACCTGATGTTGGATTCGGCCCGGCTGACGCATGTTTTTTGCAACCTGGTTGGCAATGCCTGCGACGCAATGCCGGACGGCGGACGGATCACACTCCGTTTTTCGAAGAACCTGAAGGAAGTCATCACCGAGATTGAAGACTCGGGAAAGGGAATCGCTCCGCAGGCAATGCCGAGGCTGTTCGAACCCTTTATGACCTACGGCAAACCCGGCGGCACCGGACTGGGACTTTCGATCTGCAAGAAAATCATCGAGGACCACGGCGGCGAAATCAGCGCCCGCAACCAGCCGGGACGCGGAGCCCTGTTCGTGTTCAAGCTTCCGTTGCCGGGCAGCGCCCAGCGCCTTTCCCCTTGAGGCGATTCTGTA
>DATEKZ010000386.1:0-11393 GCA_035277185.1 Verrucomicrobiia bacterium | reverse complement strand
TTGCCGCCGCCAGTGTCGGCATCATCAACGGGCAACCGCTGCTCGACCTTTGCTACACCGAGGATGTCGCGGCCACGGTGGATATGAATCTGGTCATGACCGCGGCGGGCGAATTTGTCGAATTGCAAGGATCAGGTGAGGAGGCCACCTTCACAGAAAAGGAGCTCGGCGCGTTGCTGTCGCTTGGCAAAGCAGGAATTCGGGACCTGCTGGCGGCGCAGAACGCCGCCCTGGCCTGAGTTCGTTCCTTCGATGTCCTCCTCCACGCGTCTCTTCCTGATTCGTCACGGCGAGGTCGAAACCCGCTTCCAGCGGGTCTTCGGCGGTCGGATCGACATGGAGCTTTCTCCGCGCGGGTTGTCGCAGGCCAGGGCGCTCGCCGACCACTTGCGACCCGTTCATTTTCACGGTGTCTATGCCAGTCCGATGAAACGGGCGCAGCAGACACTCGCCCCGCTGGTTGCGCTCAACGGTTATTCGCCGGTCAACCTCGAGGCCCTGCGCGAGGTGGATTTCGGCGATTGGACGGGTCTGAGCTGGGAACAGGTCAAGGAGCGGTTCACCGTCAGCGCGTTCGACTGGCTGGTCCACCTCGACCGGAATGGCATCCCCAACGCCGAGTCCGGCCACGCATTCCGCGCCCGCGTCGAGCCGTGTCTCCGGCAAATCCTGGCGCAACACGGCGGGCAATCGGTGGCGGTGGTCTGTCATGGCGGCGTGATCCGTATGCTGCTGGCCGTCTTTCTGGAGCTGCCGTTGCCCAAAATGGCGAATTTCGAGATCGACTACGCCAGCCTCACGGTAGTCGATCACGCTCCAGGGAGGACGGAAATTCAGTTGCTCAATTTCACTCCCTGGCGCGAACACCCGTGAGGCGCGGACCCCTTTGGCAGGTCTCCGTAGCCACTTCCGGAGAAGCGCAGGAGGCGGTCGCTGAAATGCTCGGCGCCTGGTTCGGCCAATCCCCGTCCATTTACCAGGACGCCGAAACCGGCAGGACCACCGTCTCCGTCTTCTGCAGCAACCCGCCGCAGCGTGCGGCCGGCAGTCGCGCCGCTTTGCGATGCCGTCTCGGCGAAATACGCGACATGGGATTGGATACAGGCCCGGGCACCATCTCTTGGAGGAAACTGCGCCGTGAAGACTGGGCCGAATCCTGGAAACGCCATTTTCAACCGATTGAGGTCGGCGGCGCCCTGCTGGTGAAGCCGAGCTGGAGCCGCCAGACGCCCCGAGAGGGCCAGGCGGTTGTTGTTCTGGATCCGGGTCTCAGCTTTGGAACCGGCCAGCATCCGACCACATTGTTCTGCCTCGAGCAACTTACCGCCTGTCGGCAGCAGCGCACCGTGCAGTCGTTTCTGGACGTCGGGACCGGCTCCGGCATCCTGGCCATCAGCGCAGCCAAGCTCGGCTACTCGCCGGTCCACGCCTTTGATTTCGATCCGGCTTCCGTACGGGTCGCCCGGGCAAACGCCGCAAAGAATGACGTTAAAAAAAAGGTCCGCATCGCCCGGCAGGACCTCGCGCGGCTCCCGCTGCGAGGGGAAGCAAAATACGATGTGGTTTGCGCCAACGTGACGTGCGATCTATTGCTTCAGCAGTTCCGCCGGATTCTGAATCGGCTGCAACCCGACGGTGTGTTGGTGCTGGCGGGCATTCTCAAAACGCAATTTCCCGCGGTCCGGCGAGCTTACGTCGCGGCGGGATTGAAATCCGTCGAGACCACCGTCGAGGACGAGTGGCAGTCCGGAGCGTTTCGACGTCGCTGAAGGAGCGGCTGTCCGGGACGTGGGTCGAACCGCCTGGTTGTTTTCGCGCAGTTGGGGAAAAAATCTTCGCCTGGTTTGTCGAACATTTGACTATTCGTGAGGTCGAATTAGTTTGAAACAACTTCCGGCACCGGAATGAAAGCGTTTTGGAACCAGATCGAGGCATCTTCAGGGTGTTGTTGGCACTCTTTACGCTTAAATCGGTTTCAAGAAAGGATCAGTCCTATGACAAAGACCCTCGATGTGATTACGGATGCCATTCGCAACACCAAGCATCCCTTCCGTCAGGTCGATGACCGGCCGGGCAAGCCCAAAAAACATCGATACGAACGCCGAAAGATCAAAGAATATATCCGCCTGGGCGATTGGGTGACGGAAACGCACGCCTGAATCATGTCCTTGAAGGGATAACGATGCAAAAGCCACGCAATCGCGTGGCTTTTCTGTTCTCCGTCGTCGCAGGGGTGAGACGGGGAATATCCCTATTTCATCAGCAACATCTGTCGCGCCCGCTTGATCGCCTGGTTCAACCGGCGCTGGTAGTGGGCGGGCAGGCCGGTGTATTTGCGGGGAAGGATGCGCCCCGCGTCAGTTACGAACTGGCGCAGCAACGCGACGTTCTTGAAATCCAATGCGTCCACGGTGAAATCGATCTTGGGCTTTGGGCGGGGTGTTCGGACTTCGGTGACCCCGCCCCGCGAGCCGCGACCGCGGCTGGGTTTGTCGATGTTGGTCTTGCGTGGCATAGCCTATTTGATCTCCCGGTGGAGCGTGTGGCGGCGGAGGAACCGGTTATACTTCCTCAGTTCGACCTTCTCGGTTTGAAGTTTCTTGTTGCGGGTGGTCGTATAGCGCGACGGCGACTTGCCTTCCTTGCGCGCTTCGGTGCATTCAATCGTGACAATTTCCCGGGGCATAACTATTCCTTTTCCTTCGCCGGCTTTTCCTCCACCTCGTCGTCGTCCTCGACTTCCACGGCTCCAGCGGAATCGACGGAACCGAGAGCGCCGAGGCGGCGCTGGCGCAGGGCTCCGTCGCGCTCGAGCTGGGCCTGCGCCTCGACCGTAAACCGCGTCCACGGAATCGCATCCAGGCGCGCTTTGGGGATCGTTTTACCGGTCAGTTCGCAGACGCCATAGGTGTTTCTCTCGATCCGTTTGAGCGCTTCCTCGATTTCGTAGATCGCGTCCTGGTCCGACGAAAGGAGGCTGAGGGCGAAGTCGCGGTCGAAATTATCCGTGCCGGAGTCCGCCATGTGCAGGCTGTAGCTGGCCATTTCTTCAGCCGACTCCTTTGCCAGGCCGCTCATCTGATTGATCAAACGCTCCCGCAATTCGAGCAACGTGTTGTAATACTTGCTCCATTCCGGTTTGACCTTGACCTGGCCGTTGCCGGGACTGCGCCGGTGCGGCGACGCGGCCTTGCCCAAAATGGCCGCCGCGGTGGCCGAACCCACGTGCTTGCTGGCGGACTTGTCCGCCGCCTTCGTCGTCTTTTTCTTGGTTGTCACAAACAGTCAACTTTTGCTTTTTCACTGCCACCGTGTCGCCTCTCCTGAACGGCTCTCCATTTCCATCCATTTAAGAGCGCGTGAATCTAGCAAAGGGAAACAAAAGTGCCACAAAAATTTTTGAGGAATTTCAGCCTCCAAAACCGCGGGTCCGAGTGGAGCGTTTTCCCAGGAGCGGCGCCGCGTTTCAACCCTTTTCGATGCAGGCGTACGCGTTGTGATTGTGGATGCTCTCGAAGTTTTCCGCCTCCACTTTGTACCACGTCACGTCCGGATGGGCGTTCAGTCTCAGCGCCACATTGCGCACCAGGTCCTCGACAAACACCGGATTCTCGTACGCCCGCTCGGTGACCGCCTTCTCATCCTGACGCTTCAGCAGAGAATACAATTCGCTGCTCGCCGAACTTTCCACCATCGCGATCAGATCCTCGATCCAGATCGCACGCCGGGAACGAATCTCCACGGTCACCATCCCCCGCTGATTGTGCGCACCGTAACGGGCAATCGCCTTCGAGCACGGACACAGCGTCGTCACCGGCGCCTTGACGGTCAGAACGAAGTCAATCTCCTTCCCGCAGGCCGTGGCGTCGAAGCGGGCGGTGTAATCCATCACGCTTTCCTGCCCTGAAACCGGCGCCTTTTTCACCAGGAAAAACGGAAACTCCATCTCCAGATGAGCCGTGGCCGCCTTCAACCGCGTCTGCATGGCGTACAGAATGTCGGTGATGTTCTCGACATGCACGACGCTGCCGTGCGCGTGAAGCACTTCAATAAACCGGCTCATGTGCGTTCCCTTGAACTCCTTCGGCAAATCCACGTACATCCCGATCGTCGCGATGGTGTTTTGCAGGGCGTGCGCCTTGTCCCGCACCTGAATCGGAAACCGCAGTCCGCGAACGCCGACCTTGTCGATCCGCAGTTCGCGATAATCCCGCTCGCTCTGCTTGTCGTGCAGTCGGGTGCGCCGTTTTCCGTCCGACTCAATGCCCCGAGTCGGCGAGCCGGTCTCGTGTTGCCGAAACATGGTCCCAAGAGTAGCAGCTGGGAACGGTTTTGCAAAAAGTTTCGTCCCAAGCCCGAAGCGAGGCTGCCCCTGAACCTGGCATGGCAATTGTCCCTTTGACGCCATCTTCACGAAAGAAATATGTTGAGGTCATGCCGGATCGTTGCACAACGCTATTGAAAATCGCCTGCCTGCTTCTGCTCGTTTCGAGTTCCGCCCTGCGGGCCGCGGACACTTTCACGATCGCCACGTACAACCTGGAAAACTATCTCGACGCCCCATCCGGCCAGCGCCAGCCGAAAAGCGAGGCATCCAAGGCAAAGATCCGTGAGAGCATCGTTGCGTTGAAATCCGATGTGCTCGCCCTGCAGGAAGTGGGCGGCACCAACGCGTTGCTCGAACTGCGCTCCGCCCTCAAAGCCGCGGGCCTGGACTACCCCCACTGGGAATTCGTTCGCGGTTTCGATACCAATATCCACGTTGCCGTGCTCAGCCGATTCCCGTTCGCGGCCCGCCGGCCGCGGACCAACGAGGGTTTTCTCCTCAACGGGCGGCGCTTTCGGGTCAGCCGCGGCTTTGCCGACGTGGATGTTCAAGTCAGCGCAAATTACCAGTTCACTCTCCTCACCGCGCATCTGAAATCACGCCGTGAGGTGCCGCAAGCCGACGAAGCTGACCTGCGCGAACAGGAGGCGATCGTTCTGCGCGGCATCATCGACGACCACTTGAAGACCGATCCCAACATCAACCTCGTCGTGCTGGGCGACCTCAACGATGTCAGGAATTCCAGGCCGGTCCGAACGCTTACCGGTCGGGGCAGGACGGCCCTGACCGACACGCGCCCCGCGGAGCGAAACGGCGATGAGCGGTCCGGACCTGGGTCCGGATTGTCGCCGCGCAACGTCACCTGGACCTACCACTTCGGAAAAGAAGACACCTATAGCCGCGTTGACTACATTCTCCTGAGCCGCGGCCTGGCCCGGGAATGGAATTCCGACGGAACCTATGTTCTGTCGATCCCGGGCTGGGGAATTGCCTCGGACCACCGTCCAATCGTCGCCGCGTTTACCACCAGAGAACGGTAGGGATCGAAACCCGTTGCCCCGGGCATCACGCGGGGGGCGGTTCAGGCTCGAAGTACCGGAGGGGCGTTTTTTGTGGGTTCGCCGGACAGATGAGCCGTCACACTTGCCGTGTAACGGGCGCTGCTCAATGCGCGCAATTCGCGGTACAACTTGTCGCGCGCCCAGAACAGGAGCGGGATGTCGATCAGCAGCCTTGGGATGCACAAGAGAGAGGCTGTTTGTGGAATGACGATCGCATAAAGCAGCGTCAGGGCGGGAGCGCGCCCCGGCTTCCTTGCTGTCAGCCCGACCAGCATCCCCACCCACACGGCGGTAAAAATATCTGTCACCAGGGTTACCATGCCGAGGAGGAGCAGCCCGCTTCCTGCCAGAATGGAAAGCACGTTCGAGCCCACCGGAGTGGGCAGCATCGCGGACGCCAGTAGCACTTCCACTCCCAACACGGCAATCAGCGGCGCAAGATACTTCCGTCGGAGCGTCAACCACTGCCCGCGCAGGATTTCCTTCACCGTCAGCGGCGTACTGAGAAGTAACTCCAACCCGCCGTTCCGCCTGGCTTCGGCGAAAAACCGGCACGCATGCAATCCGATCGGCACGGCCACCAGCAGGGGAAGAAAAAGACTCAAGAGCGACACTCCGATGGTACCAACCCCCTGATTGACCCGATTCATAAGCCATCCAAAGGCGACGAGGACACAAGTGAGGCCAACGGTCGATCCGGTTCGAGACGTTCGACTCGTCAGCCAGAAGACCGGGTTGACATCGAGAAACCGTGCCCGCCTCGCGGCGCGTCGCGCGACGTCCCGGTCACTCAGCAAAGTCGAGTTCGTCCGCGTCCAGCCGATGACCGGCGTCTCCTGCCAGATGCGCGGCAGGAGAAAACTGGCCAGCGCCAGAAACACCCACGCCATGGCGTGCGTGATCAACAAACAGTTCCAAAAACCCTTTCCCGACATCCGATACCCTGCGTCAAACGCCAGTTGCCACGCCGTCAGCGGGCTTGACAGCGACAACGTGTGCGGCGGAAGCACGCCCAGCTTCGTCAGAACGAATTGCGCCAGCGGCAGCGCTCCCGCCATCAACAGAATCACGGAAAATGTCCCCGCCATCGCGCGTTGGTCGTGGCGGCTGATCGACGAGATAAAAATGCCCGCCGCCAGCGAGAAGAACAAAGTGTTTATGAAAACCAGCGTCATCCTCCAGAATTCGCCGTGCGTCACGCCGCCCATCGTCAAGGTGATCGCGAGGACCGGAAAGATCGTGAGCAGCCCATAGAAGGCATTCAATGACGTCGCCATCAGTTTGCCCAGCACCACATCATAGCCGCGGAGATCGGTCAAAAAGAGGAACCCGAGCGTTCCTTCCCGCTTCTCCTCGCTCAAACAATCCGAAGTGATGAACACGCCCGCCAGCGCGCAAAACAGGAAGGCCATGACGGCCAGGAAACGGAACAGGCTTCCCCCCACGCCCGTCGTCCGCGCCTGGAAAACCCCGGCCAACGACATGACAACGAACGCGCCGGCAATGGCGATCAGGGCGAAGACGATCCGCGTCCAATAGGTGCTCCGCCGCCGCGCCATCGAGCGCAGCTCGCGGTCAACGATGGGCAGGAATGTCATGGAGCCCCAGCGCGGATTTGTCGCATTTCACGCGGGCCGTGGCCGAATGCAGGCCGGCCCCATGCCCGTGTTGTCATTCTCCCCCGCCTTCCGATTCAGTGCGCCGCCGCGGGTACGCCGGGGGCCCGCGTGCGCCGCGCCGACGGCACCCACCAGAACAGGGACCGCCCTCCCACATACCGCTGTGTCGCCAGCACCCGCAAATCGTGATGCAACCGGTGCCGCGACCAGAGGAGGAAGAACAAATCCACCACCGCGCTTGCTCCGAACCAGAGTCCGAGCATGAATCCCGCTTCGTTCCCGACGCGGTTCCACAGGCTCATGAAGCTCAGTCCTATCACCACGCCAATAAACATCAGCCACGGCAGTATCAACACACGCGCCACGGTTGCGCTCGCGGCGCGGTTGGCGTGTTTCGCCGTCAATCCGATCCACAACCCGGCCCAGCCGAGCGTGTAAACATCGGCCACGAACACCGCCATGCCGGCCAGCCAGAGCCAGATCCAAAAATCGCGGTCCGCCGCGCCGAGTTCCCTGGTCCCGGCCATCAGGAAAATGAAGTCGATGAACGCCACGAACACGACCGGCCACAGGAACTGCCGCCGCAACGAAAGCCACTGCCCGCGCAGAATCTCGCGCACCGGCAAGGGAGTCGAGAGCAGCAATTCCAGGGCGCCACTGCGGTAGTCCGGCCCCAGTTTCTGGCACGCCTCCGAGGCCGCCCACAGCTTGATCGCCGTATGCAGGATGATGGCAGTGACGACATACGTTGCCTCTGTCGTCCAATCACCGCGCCACTTGAGATAGCCCCAGAACCACAAACAGCCCATCAATCCGACGAACGCCCAGACCAGGGCCGGTTTGAGCCGCTGCCGTCCGCTGAGCCAATAGCAGGGACTGGCGTCGAGCAACCGCGTCCGAAACGCCTTTCGTTCGGCGGCGTTGCCGTAACTCCACTGCTGCCAGCGCGCCCGCAACCGCAGTTTCCGCGCGCCCGCCGGCTTGTCCTGCCACGACCTTCGCGCCGCGACACTCGCCAGCAGCAGCAACACCCAGGACATCGCGTGTGTCATCGCCACCGAAGTCGTGAAGAGTTCCGTCCTCGTGCGATACAACGCGTCGAAGGCGAGCGAATAGGCATAGCCGGAGCTGGGGATCAAAAACCATTCGTTTACCACGTTCGCGTCCTTCAAGTAGGCTACGAACGCGCCCAGCCCGGGCAGTCCGCCGTTGATCAGAAGAACCAGCAGGAACGTCCCCGCCATCGCCTTGCGCGCGCTTCGGCTCACGCTCGAAAGAAACAATCCCGCGGACAATGAGAAAAAGAGCGTGTTCGTAAGCACCAGTGTCATGCGCCAGAATTCCGCCGCCGATACCCCGCCCAGCAACAGCGGAATCGCCATCACGGGAAAGATCGCCAGCAGACCGTACAGCGCGTTGAGCGACGTGGCCGCGAGCTTGCCCAGCACCACGTCGTAGCCCCGCAGGTCGGTCAGAAAAAGCAGACCGAGCGTTCCTTCCCGCTTCTCTTCGCTTAACGCGTCGGCCGTGTGACGAATGCCCACCAGCAGGCTGCTGAAGAAAAACAATCCGGAAAGGATGCTGAAGAGCAGTTTGCCGATTTCCCGAACCGGCTCGCGGGTGCTGACCAGGAAAAGCCAGCCGCACACCAGAATTGCCACGAGCGCGGAGACCGCACGGTTCCAATAGGTACCGCGCCGCCGCGAGGCCACTCTCAGTTCCCGTTCAACGATGGGTAAAAAGGTCATCCCTCGAATCGCGATTCCCCCGTCGCGGCTTCATCGACTTCAAGCACGCCCGGTTTGTAGCCGAATCCCGCCAAAACTCAAAACCCAAAACTCCCTTCACATCGACGAGACGGGCGCCAACGGGGATTCCGTCCCGCGCGCCTTTCGCCAGAACAGGTCGCGCAGCCATCGCGTCTTCTCCGGTTGATAACGCCCGATCGCAACCGTGCGGAATTCACGAAGCAGATTTCGCCTGGCCCAAAACATCGCGAAGCAGAGATTCACGCCCAGGCCGATGACCAGCCACGCAAACAAGGTCCAGCGGTCGCCGGGCTCGAACGGGCGGGTCCGCCACGCGCGCGAAAGAAGATCGAACGCCATTCCGCCGATGTAAAAGATTCCCCAGGGCAAGATCAGGATGCGCACCACGGACCCCAGAATGGCTCGACTGGTGTTGCGGGCCGTCAATCCGAGCCACATCGCCACCCAGCCCAGCGCCGCCATATCGGCAACCAGAAGGAGGAGATTCGCCGCCACCATCTCGGGCGTAAACGACTTGCGCA
Organism: Verrucomicrobiia bacterium; assembly: GCA_035277185.1. GTDB lineage: Bacteria > Verrucomicrobiota > Verrucomicrobiia > Limisphaerales > AV2 > DATEKZ01. The sequence goes on along the minus strand of DATEKZ010000386.1, from coordinate 2,096 downwards.
GGACCAGGAACTCCAGCGCCAACACCGCCGCCAGCGGAAGGCCGAACTGCCGGTACAGGGCCAGCCATTGCCCGCGGAGAATGTCGCGCACGGTCAATGGCGTGGATAACAGCAGCTCCAGCGCGCCACTTCGACGGTCCTCCGCGAGCCGGTTGCACGCCTCCGAAATGATCCAGATCTTCAGGAACACCTGGAAGAGCAGCACGGTTGGAATCAGCGTCTTGCGGTCGAACATCACGTCGCTGTACTTGTGCCAGCCCCACAACCAGGTGCCGCAGACCGCCGCCAGGTAGAGCCACACATAGGCCGGCTTCCAACGCTCGCGTCCCGCCAGCCAGAGGAACGGATTGATGTCGAGCAGCCGCCTGCGATGGGACGCCCGCACGCGCGCCGCGCCAAAGGCCCATTGCTCGATCCGTTCCCGTTGCTTCTCCAGACGCGAGTCGGATGATCGGGTCTGCCAGATGCGCGGCAGAGCAAGGCTCGATATCGCGAGAAAGCCCCAGCTCACCACATGAATCAACAACAGCGACAACCAGAAGCTCCTCGGCGGAAACGGCATGAAAGGCGCCCCGGAAAGCAGGATGTGGTACAATCCGTAAGCCGGGCTGAAGCTCAGTATCGGCCAGATCATGTTCGGATCCTCAAACGACCGGAAACGCATCCCCAGGATAAAAGACAGCAGGGCCGGCCCGACGCCGAACAGCAGGCTGACAAAGATCGTGGCAAACATCGCCTTGCGCTCATCGCGGCTGAAAGTGGACACGAAGATGCCGGCGGCGAGCGAAAAGAACAGTGTGTTGAGGAGAACCAGTGACGAACGCCACAGCTCCGTCGCCGACACTCCACCCAGCTGCACGGTCAGCGCAATCACCGGAATGATTGCGAGCAGGCCGTACACCGAGTTCACCGAGGTCGCCACGAGCTTCCCCAATACGACGTCGTAACCCTTCAGGTCGGTCAAAAACAACAGCCCGAGCGTCCCCTCCCTCTTCTCTTCGCTCAGACAGTCGGCCGTGACCCTTGACCCGATGAACAGGCAATACACAAACCCAAACGTGAACAGCGTCCGAAACAGGTGGCGACCGTGCGCCGTCGAAGGGACCGCGTCCCGGAACAGCGTCAGCATCATCCAACTGAAGGCGACGATTGCAAAAAGCGCGGCGATGACGCGCATCCAGTAGGTGACCCGCCGGCGCGAGGCGACGCGCAATTCACGCTCGACGATGGGCAGAACAGTCATGATGCGCGTTCGGTTCTCAACATTCAGACTCCGGACAGCTCACAAACTCACGCCGCCGGTCGCGGCAAAAACCGTCGCTCGACCAGTCGGGTGTGCAAGTGCTTCGCCGCCCCCATCGTCACGGCCAGTTGAATGAGCACGAAAGCCGGCGTTGAATAATGGACCCGGTAGCCGAACCACCGGGTTCGACCTGTCACGAAATCCGACAGCCAATCCGGGACGAACACGCCGACGGCAAGGCAAAGCAGGAACGCCGTGACGAAGTTGACCCGTGAGAATGACAGGGCGAAACCGAGGACGGGCAGCGCGAGCAGCGACGAGTAGAGGGTCAGCACGTCATCGACCAGGACTCCCGAACGCGGAGACACCACGTGTTGAAAGTAACGAAACGTTGTCCAGACCATCACGGCCGGCAGAAAATGGCAGAAGAGACCCCAGAGCCGGCCGGTGATCAGCTGGCGTTCGCGCACGGGCGTTACCAGCAGCAGCTCGAGCGCACCGGCCTGTAACTCGCGACGAAAACTGCCCACCGCGGCGAACGCGATGGCCCCAATGAGCGCCCACATCACGTTGCGCGAACCGAACACCTGTCCGAAAATCGCCAGCAGCAGCCAGCCCCACTTGATGAGCCTCGCCGTCCATGAGTATTCCTGCAACCACGCAATCGGGTTTCGATCCAGCGTCCGGCCTTTGTTCCACCGAAAGAACCGCCGCAGAAACTCGGACTGGGCAAAAGCCAGAGTCCAGCGCGGTTGCGGCGGCGCCACCAGTTCCCGCTGCCAGTCGCCTTTGAGCCGCCACGAAACGCTCAGGATCACCAGCCACAGGTTGCCGGCCGCCAGCCCGGCCAACA
>DATEKZ010000385.1:0-10228 GCA_035277185.1 Verrucomicrobiia bacterium | reverse complement strand
CCGGCGGGCTGGTGAAATCCATTGTGACGGACCACGGCCGCATGGTTCGCGTCGAAATGGGCAGAGTAAGCTTTTGGAGCGATGAGGTACCAGTCATTGGCCCGCGCCGGGAGGTCATCAATGAAAAGATCATGGCCGGCGACCGCGCGTTCGCGTTCTGCGCGGCCACGATTGGCAATCCGCACTGTGTCCTTCCGCTCCCGGAGATCAGCGAAACATTGGCGAAGCAGTACGGTCCGTTGCTGGAGAAACACTCCCATTTCCCGAAGCGGATCAACGTGCAGTTTCTCAAAGTTCTCGATCGTGGAAATATCCAGATCGAAATCTGGGAGCGGGGCGCCGGTTACACGCTCGCTTCGGGCAGCAGCAGCAGCGCGGCCGCGGCCGTCGCCCGCAAACTCGGCCGGGTGGACAACTCGGTGCGGGTTCACATGCCCGGCGGCGTTATTTCCATCGAGATGGACGACCAGTTCGCGGTGTTGATGACCGGACCCGTGACGAAGATCGGTGAGGGCATCCTGTCCCCTGAGCTGTTCGAAGCGAAGCGGTAAACCGGTCCAGCCGACCGGATTTGCGAACGGCGCCCTCCCGGCGCAGCAACCACGATTGAACGACATGCCTCCGAATACCCATCCATTAGGTTGTTACAGCTCTAACATTAGTCTGGTCGGAGCCGCTGCGGGGCGAGACGCCCGCGGTCCGACCTTTGGTCGCGACTTTGCCGCGCCGGACGCCGATCGCGCCCCTTTCGCGGTTAAAAATCAGACTGGCCAAACCCAAACCTTTCGCAGATTTTAGCGCCCGCGTTCGGACTTTATGTTTACTGGAACCTACACTGCTATGGTCACGCCGTTCAGAGACGGCAAAGTGGATGAGCCTGCCCTGGAGCGGTTGATACGGGCGCAGATCAAAGGCGGCGTGGATGGCATCGTCCCGGTGGGCACCACGGGCGAATCGCCGACGCTCAGCTTCGAAGAGCACATCTACGTTATCGAGAAGTCAGTCGAGTTTGCAGCGGGCAGAGTCAAGGTCCTGGCCGGGACCGGCGGAAATTCAACCGATGAGGCGATTTACCTGACGGTCGCGGCCCAAAGGGCGGGCGCGGACGGCTCGCTGCAGGTCGCGCCTTATTACAACAAGCCGACGCAGGAAGGATTGTTCCAGCACTTCCGCGCCATCGCTCTGGCTACCAAACTTCCGATCGTGCTCTACAGCATCCCGGGGCGGTGCGGGATCGAGATCGGCGTTGAAACCGTCCGGCGCCTGACACGCGAGTGCAAAAACGTCGTCGGGATCAAGGAGGCCGGGGGCAACGCCGACCGCGTCAGCCAGTTCCGCGCGGCGCTGGGACCGAAGTTCACCATCCTGAGCGGCGATGATTCCCTGACCTTGCCCTTCATGGCCGTCGGGGCGCAAGGCGTGGTCAGCGTCGCTTCCAACATCGTCCCCAAAGCGGTGGTGGACATGGTGCGGGCCTTTGCGGCGGGCAAACCGGCCGTCGCGCTGAAACTGCATGGCAGTCTTTATTCGCTGTTCAAGGATCTGTTCATCGAGACCAATCCGGGTCCGGTCAAGGCTGCTTTGGCGATGATGCGTCTGATCGAAGAGGAGTATCGCCTGCCGCTCGTGCCGATGAGTCCGAAGAACCGCGAGACGTTGAAGGCGACACTGAAAGCCTGCGGCGTGTTGAAATAGCCCCGGCCACCGACGATGGCCGTCGGGCAACGCACATGACCAAACTGATCATTACCGGCGCCAAAGGCCGCATGGGACAAACGCTGGTCTCCTGCGCCGAGCGCCATCGGGACGTGCAGGTCGTCGGCCAGATCGATCTCGACGACGATTTGGTCACGGTGATCAAGGAAGGCGACGTGGTCATCGACTTTAGTTTCCACGAAGCGACGCTGCCGATTGCAAGAATATGCTCCGAACACCGGAAGGCGCTGGTCGTCGGCACTACGGGGCATGGCGAGGCCGAGAGGTCTCAGATTGCAAACCTGAAAACCGAAATCCCGATCGTGTGGGCGTCGAACTACTCGACGGGCGTGAACACGCTCTTCTGGCTGACGCGCAAGGCCGCGGAGATTCTGGGATCGGACTTCGATCTTGAAGTCGTGGAGATGCATCACCGGACGAAGAAGGATGCGCCGAGCGGCACGGCGGCGACGCTGGCGGAGATTCTCGCCGGCGTGCGGAAACAGCAATTAAACAAAGTGCTTCGTCATGGCCGGCACGGCCTTACCGGCGAGCGCACCGCGGCGGAGATCGGGATGCACTCGCTGCGCGGCGGTGATGTCGTGGGCGATCACACGGTAGTCTTTGCAGCGAACGGCGAACGGCTGGAACTGACGCACAAGGCCTCGAGCCGCGAGACGTTTGCCAACGGCGCTCTGCGCGCGGCCGCGTGGCTGGTCGATCAAAAGCCCGGCCTCTACAGCATGGAGGATGTGCTTGGGTTGAGTGACTTGTAGCGCCGGCGCGCCCTTCAGGCGACCGATCAGATTGCGGCAATGCCATGCCCATCAAATCGCCCTTCGACATACCGAAGCTTCAATTTGAATTGCAGAAGCTGGCCTTTATCGCGCTCGGGTCGAATCTCGGCGACTCAAAACAGAACGTGCTCCAGGCAATGGAACGTCTGCAGGCATTCTCTGATTTTCCGTTGCTTCGTTCCTCGGTCTGGCAAACCACGCCGGTCGATTGCCCGCCCGAGTCGCCGCTCTTCGTGAATGCGGTCGTCGGCTTGCTGCCCCGCACGATGGAAGTCCCGGAAAGTCTGTTGGCGAAGCTACAGGCGATCGAGAAGGACTTCGGACGTCGGACGAAGAAGGCGGTGAACGAACCGCGCCCGCTCGACATGGATTTGATCGCTTTTCGGCAGGAGACACGCGGCCCTGGAGGTTTGAGCCTTCCTCATCCCCGCGCGCATTTGCGCCGCTTCGTGCTTCAGCCGCTGAGCGAGATTGCTCCGGATCTCGTCTTGCCGCGTCAGATTCTGACCGTCCGGCAGTTGCTTGAAACGCTCGATGCGTCGGAGAAGCTCATCCGGCTGATCTAACTTTCAAAGTCGTGCGGCGACGATCGGGTCCTTCCCGGGGCGGCACGGGAGAAAGTCGACAGCCACTGAAGGTTTAACGCGTTGCTTTTCGCCGGCAATGTGGTAATGCTTTCTGCGCAGATCGTTCCGATATAATGCCGATTCGTACTTACGGCGGGCTCTGCTCGAGGCTGGTTGCCTTGAGTCTCGTGGTGGTCCTTGTTGGCCAAACAATACTGGCCGCCGGACTTGTTCGCGAACCCAACGCCACTTTGGCATTGCCGCTGGAACCCTATGAATACAGCGCGGTCGAGGCGTTTCCAGGGTTGCTTTTCAATCAGCCTGTGGCCCTTGTAAGTCCGCCTGGGGAAACGAACCGTTTGTTCATCGTGGAAAAGGAAGGGAGAATCCAGGTCATCACGAATCTTGTCAACCCGACCAGGACCCTTTTCCTCGACATCACCAGTCAAGTGGATCCTGCGGGCGAAGGCGGCCTGTTGGGGCTGGCGTTTCATCCGGGCTACCAGACCAACCGCTACTTCTACGTCTATTACACGCTGAACACGACGACCTCGGTCGGCACAGGTTTTCATGATCGCGTGGCGCGATTCGAGGTTTCGCCAACCAACCCGAATCAGGCGTTGTCGAATTCCGAGTTGCCGCTCATCACGCAACTGGATGAGGCCAGTAATCACAATGGCGGAGACGTTCATTTCGGACTGGACGGATACCTCTATGTGTCGCTTGGTGATGAGGGCGGTGGCTACGACACATTCAACAACAGCCGGTTCATAACGAAGGACTTCTTTTGCGCCATTCTTCGAATCGACGTGGATCACCGGCCGGGCAGTGTTTCGCCCAATTCGCATCCCGCCAGCACAATGAATTATGCGATTCCTCCCGACAACCCGTTCATCGGCGCGGCGAATTTCGACGGCGTCGTGATTGACCCCAACACGGTTCGGACGGAGTTTTGGGCGGTCGGATTGCGGAATCCCTTTCGATTCTCCTTCGATCCGGTCACGGGCCGGCTGTACTGCGGAGATGTCGGCCAGGATGCATGGGAGGAAATCGACATCATTGTCAAAGGCGGCAACTACGGCTGGAGCTATCGAGAGGGTAATCATCCGCTTCTGAGCAATCCGCCGCCGCCCGGTGCCGTCAATGCGCCGATTTTTGAATACGGTCGTAGTCTTGGCGCGTGTGTCATCGGCGGTGTTGTCTATCGCGGGACAAGAATTCCTCAATTATTCGGTGAGTACATTTTTGGAGATTTCAGCAGTGGCAATATCTGGGCGCTGCACTACGACGGCACGACTGCAACCAACCTGCGGCGGCTCACCACTCTCGGCGGCGTAGGCGCGTTCGGTCGCGATCCAGCCAACGGGGACGTCCTGATGGTTCAGGCCAGCGGCATGGTGCCGGTCTATCGTCTGGTCTACCGCAATGACATCACAACATCCCTGCCGCCAACGTTGGCAGACACGGGGGCCTTCGTTGACGTCGCCACGCTCCAACCGGAGGCTGGCATCGTCACTTACGATCTTAACGTTCCCTTCTGGTCGGATCACGCGCGAAAGACCCGCTGGTTCTCGGTTCCCGAAACGAATCAATTCATCGGCTTCGACTCGAATAGCAACTGGTCGTTCCCGATCGGCACAGTTTGGATCAAACATTTCGATCTTGAGCTGACTAACGGTGTGCCCGCTTCCGCACGTCGGCTGGAAACGCGTTTCCTGGTCCGGAATTCGGGCGGAGTGTATGGCGTGACATATCGCTGGGACGATGCGCAGACGAATGCTTTTCTGGTTCCGGAAGAAGGCATGGACGAAACGTTTCAGGTTCACGATGGCGGCACGGTTCGTACGCAGGTCTGGCATTATCCGGGCCGGACAGAATGTCTGACGTGCCATACACCCGCAGGAGGATTGGCTTTGGGTTTCAACACCTTTCAGCTTAACCGAAACCACGATGACGGCGGAACGATCACTCATCAGATCCTTGGACTGAGTCAAATGGCCTATTTCAGCACACCCGTGACGAATGTTGCGGGCCTGCTCGCATACGCTCCGGCCACCCATGAAGCCGCCGCGGTGGAACATCGCGTGCGATCCTATCTCGGTGCGAACTGCGTCCAGTGTCACCAACCCGGCGGCACGGGGCGCGGTACCTGGGACGCGCGACTGGCCACGCCGCTCTCCGAGGCAGGCATCATCAACGGCACTTTGATCGACGACCATGGTGATACGAACAACAGGGTGATCAAACCGGGCTCGCTGGAGCATTCGATGTTGTTGGGCAGAATCGCTGAATTGGGTCCGCGGCACATGCCGCCCCTGGCCACCTCCGAATTGAATCAAGAAGCGATCGCGCTGCTGGCTCGGTGGATCACCAACGATCTGGCTGCGATTACCGTGAGCTTGCCCGCGGGCGAAGTCGTTTACACGGAAAACGATGGCCTTGTTGTTCTGGATTCCACGGCGACCGCCACGGCCGGTGTTGGCGTGAGTCTCGCCGGGGGCAACCTGACGGTTGAGTTTTCGGTCAACGGCGCCGTGGAAGACCGGTTGGCGGTCAGACACGTCGGCAGTGGCAGCGGCGAAATCGGAGTTTCAGGAAGTGAGATCAGTTATGGTGGAGTCGCCGTCGGGACTCTGGCCGGAGGAGTCGGCGGGGCTCCTCTCGTTGTCAGCTTCAACTCGAGTGTGACACCTGCGGCCGCCCAGGCCGTGCTTCGTAGCGTCACGTACGAAAATGTGTCCCCAACCCCCTCAACCCTGACCCGGACCCTGCGCGCGACGCTGTCCGCCAACGGCGCCTCGAGCCAGGCGGCCATGACGATTTCCGTCCGGAGCGTGCCTGATGTTCCGGTCGTGACGTGGAACCAGCCGGCTGACATCGCTTACGGGACACCCTTGACCGAGACGGAATTGAACGCGTCCGCCAGCGTCCCGGGCACGTTCGTTTTCGACCCGCCGATCGGAAGCGTTCTCAACGCCGGCACTGACCGTCTGCTGTCGGCCGCTTTTACGCCTCAAGATTCCAATAACTACACGACTGTCACGGCCTCAAATTTCATCACCGTTACGAAAGCGCCGCTGGTCATCACGGCAGAAGACAAGAGCAAGGTGTATGGCCAGCCCAATCCACCGCTGACAACGGTTCATGCGGGCTTCGTCAACGGTGACACGGTGAGCAGTCTCGACACACCGGTCACCCTTACGACGACCGCAAATCCTGGAAGTCCGCCGGGAGTGTATCCGATCGTGTCCGGCAACGCGACCGATGCCAACTACGCCATCAGTTTTGTCAACGGAACTCTCACGGTGAGCAAGGCTCCGCTGGTGATCACTGCCGATGACAAAGCCAAGGTTTATGGCCAGGCCAATCCGCTCCTCACGGCCAGTTACAGCGGTTTCGTAAACGGGGAGTCGCTCGCCGATCTGGATACATCGGTTAGCCTCACGACTCCGGCCCTCCAGAACAGTCCACAAGGTTCGTATCCCATTGTCGTCACCGGCGCCTCGGACGCGAACTATCAAATCACTTTTATTGACGGAATCTTGACCATCGAGCCGAACGCGCACTTAGCTTCGATCATTCTGGAATCCGGTGGACGTATCCGCATCCGTTTTACGGGCTTGAGTGGGCGGGCTTATCGGATAGAGGCCTCAGGCGATCTTTCGTCGTGGGCGACCGCCGGGACGGTACAGCCCGATGCTGGCGGCGCTGGCGAGTTTTCGGAATCGGCTGTTTCGGACGGATCCGCTGCGCGATTCTATCGCGTTGCCTGGCCTTGAGGTTGTTGTGAGAAAGGAAGTCAGACGCGCTGGCGCCGCCGACCATTTTCAATCGGTCTCGGTTTGTCTTGCTGCCAGAGGACGATGCGGCAAGGGTTCGGACGACGGGACGCCGGTCGGGAGCGTCTATGACCACTCGCAAAGCCGTTCGACATGGACCGCCGAGCCGTCGCGCAGCCAACCATCGAGCTGGGCTGGATCCTTGAGTTGCTGGCCGCGCAGACGCGGGACGACGACGAAGCGGCTTTCAATCTCCGGCAGCGCCGTCATGTCGCCCCAGAGTTTCTCGAACTGCGTCACGGGAAAAATATCCTCCTGGCCGTGTCCCCACCGTTTTTTCACGTCCTTTAGCGTGACATAGGTCGGCATTTTCGCCGCCAGCGCGCGGAGAGCCGCCGCGACCTTTTCCATGGCCGGAAGGGAAGGCGTATCTCCGCCGCCAGCGGCCTGCTCTTCCCAGGCGGCGAGAATGTCTTTGCGGGACAGACCAAAAGCCGCCAGCAGTTTGTCCACGTGAATCCACGTGGTCATGGAGTTGTAGCAGGAAAGTTTGAACTCCTCTTCCTCGCGCGGGATGGCGAGACCTTCAACGAGTCGCACCCGACCATTTACCCGGGCCAGCCCGCCGCCGCGGTCGTCAATGCGGCGGGAGATGACTTCAAACGTCAGGCAGGCGCCGCTTTTGATGTGAAGCCCGAGCAACGCGGGATCAACGTCCGCGCCGAGCGTGTCGATATTGTGCAGGAGCAGATATCTCAATTGCGGCCGTTGCGTGAGGAGCCGCGCCAGCACCCCGTTGCGGAACAGGTTTGGCACTTCATACCAGTGGCCGACGGGGTGGAGACACTGGAGCGGCGCGTTATCAGTGTAATCGTTTGACTCGCCCGCATAACGCGCCCAGTTGATGAGGGCCGTTCGCAGACTGTCACGCATCTTCTGCTGTTGTTCGTCGAGCAGTTGTTGCGGCATTTCCTCCCAGGCGAAGCGGAGATCACGCACCGTGGGAATCATTCTCAGCCCAACCGATTTGCCCGGTGAAAGAAGCAGCGGACCTTCGTAGCCGTAATTCTTCTGTCGGTCCAGGAACGCCGCCGTCGGCGCGTGCGTAAGGTAACTCGTCGTGAACACGTGCGGGAGGGGCGCACCCGTTGCGCGCGAAACGCGGCGGCTTTTGGCGAGATGCGTCTCCAGGAACGTCCGGTGGCGTCCGGCAAATTTGCAGAAAGGATGCAGCGCCTTGACGACGCCCGCGCCCTGAGTCCAGCGCGAGCCGGCGCCGGCGGCGAGTGTCACGACCGCAACCTGGCCGTCACTCAACGCTTCCCGGCCCGCCGCCTCCGCTTCGGCCAATTTCAGATTTGGAGTCGAGAACCGGGAATCCAGGATTTGAATGACGTCGTCGGGACGCACGTCCTCGATCACCGCGCTGGCGGGCAGTCGGTTCTGTGCAAGGCCGATGCGGCCTTCCTTCAGATCCGAGCGGATTTGCTCGTGTTGAGTCCGATCGAAGCCGTGTTGTTCGAGCAACACCGCCAAAGTCTGGTCGCCCGCCGTCTCGGCCTTGCCGCGCGGCAGGAGTGCATCAAATAGTGTCTGAACCATCCCGCGCAGTTCGGGTTTGGTGCGGCAGGCGGCGCCGAATTTGTCGAGCTCGGCGCGCCGCGAAGGCGAGAGCGCGCGCAGTTCCTGACGAAGCAATGTCGGCACCGCGAGCGCGTAGTAGCCCTGGGGCAGGAGCGCGTCCGGGCCGTTCAACAGGTCGGCCAGGGTGCCGTTTTCGTTGATGGCGAAATCATAGACCACCGGGTCCATGGCAAACGGCAGGGCGTGTTCCAGTTCGTGTTTTGTCGCGGACATGATTTCCTGCAAGCGCTGTTGCGCAGCGGCCTTCTTCTCCGGCGCGAAAATGAAACCCATCCCGCCGCCACTCATGCCGCCGAGCATCCAAAAACCCCAGAAACTTTCGCCAAACTCTTTGCGCACCTGATCGATGAGTGTCTCCGTGTAAAAGGTGCTGGCCCACGGGATGATCGCCTGGATCGGGCCCTGGAAATTGCGCGTCGTCGCGGCCCCGATGGCGCGAACGTCGCCTTGCCTGAGGGCGAGGAGAATCTCGTCGAGGATGCCGAGCGCCTCCTGGCGCCCGCGCCACTCCGTTTCAGAGCGCAACAAATACTTCTCGGTGACCATTTCGAGAATGGGTCCAACGTTCTGCGCCATGCCGCCGTGCACGAGCACCAGGCTCTCCTGCAACTTCCGGCGAGTCTCGGCGGAGGCATCGTTCGGGTCGAGGATGCGATGCTGGGGCAAAAGGCGGCCGCGGCTGATTCCGAACTCGGGGTCGCCTTCGTGGGCGAGCACGCCGGTGATCAGCTTCATGCCGGGCCAGACGCCTCCGCTGTCCTGCCATCCGCCGCCGGATCCGCCGAGCCATTCGCCCAGAATCGCGCGAGCGAGCGCGAGACGGCGTTCGTGTTCCTGCATTTGACCGGCGAGCGTTGCCGCCTGGCCGGTGGCCCTCATGCAGACGCTGATGAGCGCCGCCAGTAGATTCGTCGAGACAGCCAGCCGCGAACCTTTGGGAATGTTGTTTACATGGCTGACGATCTCGATGCCGCGGCCCGGTCCCACGATCCGGGCCAGCAACTCGTCGAGACTCTGGCCGGAACCTTCGACGCCGGGCGGCACGATACCGCTGGCGATGACGGCGGCTTTGAGCAGACCCAGATAATCCTTCGCGAAGTCGAACACGTCCGCGAGATGGGAAATGTCGGCGGTAGCGCCCAGGTCCACGCTCGTCAGCCGCAAAAGCGGTTCTTCGATGACGCGCAGATAAGCTTCCACCGGCGGGCGCGGCGCGGCGTCACGTCCGCGCACGCCGAGATCAATGGAAACGTTGAGCACTTTCGCGCCCTCCGGATAATCCATGCCCAGGAAAAAAATGTCGCTCCAGGCGCTGTGCGTGAGGTCCATTCGCACGGGGGTGCGCTCGCGAAGGATCGGATAGCCGCCGTCGGCTTCGTTTCCCTTCAGCAATTCAGGCCGGATGCGCAACGGCTGGTCCGCGGGATGTCCCATGCGGAACATCCATTGATTGCCGCGCACCGCGCGAACGCTGCGGCGGACCTGGTCTGCGAGTGTTTGAAACGCCAGTCGATGATATGCCGCCGCGAGCGCCGAACAGATGCCGTCGCTCGGACCTTCCTCTCGCTGCGCAGCCAGAAATGAGTCGATCGCCTCCTCGAATCGGCGCTGAAGCAGGTGTTCGTAGCCTCTGAAAGGGATCAGACCCCGCGAAGCACGGGTTGTGAGGCCGGATTTTTCGGCGAGTTTCAGCGGAAGATGAAAGCGGTGAATGGCGTATAGAAAGAACAGGGCGCGGACGCGCTCG
>DATEKZ010000384.1:0-12914 GCA_035277185.1 Verrucomicrobiia bacterium | reverse complement strand
TGATCCGCGATCGTTCCGACATCATCGACGTGGTCATCTCCGAAAGGCTCCTGGCCGACCACAAATTCGTCAACCGCTTGATGCAGGGCGGGCGAGTCGAGATGGTCGGTCTGGCCGGCCAGTCCGACACGGATCCGCCGTTCGATTCCGGATACCGGTTGATTCCACGGGATTCGAACGATTTCAGTTTTGCCCCGGTTCCGCCGTACTCGGCTATCGCCATCTCAACCCTGGTGGCCGGACTGTTGGCGATTTCCGCCTATTTGTGGTTCCAACGACGGAACGCCGAACGAAACGCACGCGCGCTGGCCTCGCTCACGGAGACGCTCCGGGATTCCCAGGAGGCCTTGCGGGACAGCGAGGAACGCTTCCGGCGGGTCTTTGAAGACGGCCCGGTCGGGATCGTCATCGGAAGTCCGGACCTTAAGATTCTTCAGGTCAACCGCGCCCTCTGCCGGATCCTGGGCTACCAGGAACGCGAACTGGTTGGCCTCAGCTTTCTCGACATCACCCATCCCGAGGACGCGCAACGTTCCCTGGACCAGGCCCGAAAGCTGTTTGAGGGCGAAACGCGGGGATATCAGTTGGAGAAACGCTACATCACAAAGTCCCGCGAAGTCATCTGGGTCAAGGTCACTGTCTCGCTCGTCAGGGATTCGGCGGGAAAACCGCAATACGCCCTCGGGGTGGTCGAAGACATCACCGAACGGAAGCAGAGCGAGGCGGCCATCGCCCTGAGCGAGAAACGGTTTCGCGCCCTCATCGAACGGAGCTCCGACTGCATTTGGCTGGTCAACCCCGCCGGAGAAGTCCTCTACGACGCGGAGCCGGCGACGTTACGCAATCTGGGTTACACGAAAAACGAAATTGTGGGACGCAACGCGCTCGAACTTGTCCACCCCGACGACCTCGACCGAATGCGCGGCCTTCTGGCGGACCTGATCCCGAATGCTGGCGCCTGCTTTACGGCCCAGTATCGTCAGCAACACAAGGACGGCTCCTGGCACTGGATGGAGGGAACGGCCACCAATCTGCTGGGCGAATCCAGCGTCGGAGCCATCGTCATCAACGCCCGGGACATCACCGAGCGCAAACGGGCCGAGGAAAAACTCCGGCAGTCGGAAGAGCGCTTTTCCCGGGCCTTCCACGCCAGTCCGGTGGCGATCAGCATCGCCACTTTCAAGGAAGGGCGTTTCATCGACGTGAACGAGAGTTTTCTGGGCCTGCTCGGTTATTCGAGGGAGGAACTGGTCGGCCGCACCGCGTTGGAACTGGGCATCTGGGTAAAACAGACCGACCGCATTCCGATCATGGAACAACTGCAGGAAAAAGGATCGGTTCGCGATATCGAAAGTCATTTCCGCACGCGGTCCGGCGAAATCCGCGAGTCCCTCGCGTCAGCCGAACTGATCAAATTGAACGGCGAACCCTGCATTCTCTGTCTGGTGCACGACATCACCCAGCGCAAGCAGGCCGAGGAGGCGCTGCGCAAGAGCGAGGAACGCTTCCAACTGATTGCCCACGCGACGAACGACACAGTGTGGGACTGGGATTTGAAGACCGACGAAGTCTGGTGGAATGAAGGCATCAAAACAGTGTTTGGTTATTCACTGGAGGAAGTCGGCCACGACGGCTCATGGTGGGATGATCACATCCATGCCGAAGACAAAGACCGTGTGCTGGCCGGGATGCACGAGGTCGTCCAAAGCGGCGGACGCTACTGGTCGTCCGAGTATCGCTACCGGCGAGCCGATGGCTCCTACGCCGACGTCTTCGATCGCGGATACGTCCTCCTGGACGATTACGGCCGGCCCATCCGCATGATCGGCGCCATGATGGACATCACCGTGCGCAAGCGGGTGGAACGGGAGCTGGCCAAGGCCCGCGATGAGGCATTGGAGTCGGTAAGGCTCAAATCCGAATTCCTCGCCAACATCAGTCACGAGGTACGCACGCCGCTCAACGGCATTATCGGGATGACGGTCCTTTTGCAGGACAGCAGCTTGACTCCCGAACAACGGAGTTTTTCCGAGACGATTCAAGCGAGCGCCGACGCGTTGCTGGGAATCATCAACGACATCCTCGACTTCTCCAAACTCGAAGCCGGCAAACTGCAATTCGAAACCCTGGACTTCGACCTGAGAGCGTTGGTGGAGAGCACCCTCGAGCTTCTCGCCGAGCGCGCCCAGCAGAAGCATGTGGAGTTGGTTTCGCTGATCGACAGCAACGTGCCCATCCTCCTGCGGGGCGATCCGGGCCGACTGCGCCAGGTCATCACCAATCTGGTGGTCAACGCGATCAAGTTCACCGACCATGGAGATGTCGTCCTGCGCGTCGCCCGGGAAAGCGAAACGACCACGGATGCATCCCTCTGTTTCACCGTCATCGACACGGGCATCGGCATCCCTCACGACGCGGTCCCCCATCTTTTCCAGGCCTTTTATCAGGCTGACGGTTCAACGACCCGCAAATACGGCGGCACCGGTCTGGGGCTGGCGATTTCAAAGCAACTCGTCGAAATGATGGGCGGTCAGATCGGGGTCGAGAGCACCGCGGGAAAGGGATCGACCTTCTGGTTTACCGTGAAGCTGGTGAAACAAGCCAACACGGCGGTTTCAGGCGAAGATCGCAAGGCCCGGTTCGCCGGGCTCCGAGTGTTGATTGTGGACGACAACGAAACCAACCGCGGGATCCTGCTTCACCAGACCGCCGCCCTGGCCATGCGTCCGGACAGTGCCGCCGGCGGTGAAGAGGCACTTCAAAAACTTCGAACGGCCGCGGCCGCTGACGACCGATACGCCGTGGCCATCCTCGACATGCAGATGTCTTCAATGGACGGCCTGACGCTCGCGCGTTCCATCAAGGCCGATCCCACAATTGCCTCAACGCGCCTGTTGCTCATGACGTCCCTGGGACCGAGGAGCGACACCGCGGCCCTGCGCGCCGCAGGCATAGGCGCCTTCCTCGTAAAACCGGTGAAACAATCCCAGCTCATCGACTGCCTGGCTGCGTTGACCACTCCCTCTCCGCAGCACGAAACGCGGTTCTGGCTGAACCGCAAGGACAGTAGCGATGCTTCCGACAAGCGTCCCAGGTCGTCCAAACCGGTTCACATCCTCGTGGCGGAAGACAACCCGATCAACCAGAAGGTCGCCATTGGTCTCCTCGACAAACTGGGTTATCGCGCCGAAGCGGTGGCCAATGGGCCCGAGGTGATGCGGGCCACCGAGTTGGTTTCCTACGATATCATTTTCATGGACTGCCAGTTGCCGGAAATGGATGGGTACAAAACCACCTCGGAAATCCGCCGACGCGAAGCAGCCCGGCACAACAATCGGAAGCGGACGTATATCATCGCGATGACGGCCCACGCCATGCGCGGAGCGCGCGAGAAGTGTCTGGAGGCCGGGATGGACGATTACATCAGCAAACCGGTCCACCTCGAAACGCTCAGGACCGTTCTCGACAAGGCCGTTCACGAGGTGCAATCCCCCAAACCGGTTGCGGCCAAACCGGACACCAAGGGCACCGACGTGATGATCGACCAAAGCGCGCTGATAACCCTTCGTACGTTGCGCCAGCCGGGAAAGCCGGACCCCGTGTCGGAATTGATTGACATTTTTCTGAGAGACACGCCGGGCCGGTTGAGCGAAATGAAGACCGCCGTCGAACAGTACGACGCCTATTCTCTGGAACTGGTGGCTCACAGCCTCCGGGGGTGCTCCAGCAGCGTCGGCGCCTGCCGTATGGCCGAGATTTGCTCCCAACTGGAGGAACACGCACGCCTCGGATCGATCCAGATTGCCTCGCACGTTCTTAAACAACTGGATCAGGAGTTCAACAACGTCCGCGCTGCTCTCGAACTGGAAAAACTTGCGTAGCCGCAGTTTGCTCTAGGCCCGTCCAGCCTGAAACCGGAGTCTCGAACCTTCCGTGGATTCGCCTTTCTCCGCGCGATTCCGGCCTCACGCTTTCCAGACCTTTCCTTTGGCAGAGGGCAGGCCAGCCATGGCGTTGCGGGTGTCCACCACGCAACCGGCCCATTCCGCAAGTTCCTTGTAATTCACTGCGTCATGAGCGGTCGAGATCAACACGACATCGAAAGCGGAGATGGTCTCGCGATTCCACGCGACGGACTTTATTCCGGCCCAATGGCCGTGCTCGCGAGTGGGACGGATCTCCGGCACGTGCGGATCGTAGAAGCTGACCTCCGCGCCTCGGTGCTGGAGCAGGTCCATGAGCTGAAAGCTGGGGGACTCACGGGCATCGTCAACGTTCGCCTTGTACGCCAGGCCGATGATCAGGATCCGGCTTCCATTGACCGGCTTTCGCTGCGCATTCAGGGCTTCGCCAACCCGAGCGACAACATATTCCGGCATCGCCGTATTGACCTCGCCAGCCAGCTCGATGAATCGCGTGTTCTTGCCATACTCGCGCGCTTTCCAGGTCAGGTAAAAAGGATCGATCGGTATGCAGTGGCCGCCTAATCCGGGCCCGGGATAGAACGCCATGAATCCGAATGGCTTTGTCCGGGCGGCATTGATCACCTCCCAGATGTCGATTCCCATCGCCGAATAGACAATCTTAAGTTCGTTGACCAGGGCGATGTTCACGCTGCGAAAAATGTTCTCCAGGAGTTTAACGGCCTCGGCGGCGCGACAGGACGAGACCGGCACCAGTGTTTCAATCGCCTGGCCGTAAACCGCCTGCGCCTTCTCGAGACACGCCGGGGTGTAGCCTCCGATGACCTTCGGGATGCGCGCAACTTTACTGTTGGGATTGCCGGGGTCCTCGCGCTCCGGAGAGAAGGCCAGGTGAAAATCCACGCCCGCCTTCAGCCCCGATCCTTTCTCCAGCACGTCACGCAATTCCTCATCCGTTGTGCCCGGATACGTTGTCGATTCGAGGACCACCAGAATGCCGCGATGCAGGTGGGGCGCAATCGATTCGCCTGTCTTGATGATAAACGAGATGTCCGGCTCACGATTCTTGTTCAGCGGCGTGGGAACGCAAATCAACACGGCGTCAACTTCCTTGACCCGGCCGAAATCGGTGGAGGCGGCAAACCGACCGGCCTGCGTTTGCTCGCTGATCCACTGGCTGTCGATGTGTTTGATGTAACTCCGCCCCGCGTTGCAGTCGTCCACTTTGGCCGCGTCAATATCGAGGCCGAGGACGGTCACACCCGATCTGGCAAACTGCAAACCGAGCGGCAATCCGACGTATCCCAAACCGACAATGGCGATTCTCATGTGTTTAGTTCTTCAGACGGGATGGCGAGATCATCAGCGCTTCGAAACAGAACCCAGCGTCCCGTCCGGATTTGCTTGCGGCACTACAGCCGGACAGAATCCGTTTGGCAAACTCTAAATCATCGCCTCCTGGCAAACTCGATCCCGCCGTCTTTGGCGGCGACCTTGATGCTGTCCCCCGGTTTGAATTCGCCTTCCAGGAGCTTGATCGACAGGGGATCGAGAAGCCTCTCCTGAATCGTCCTCTTGAGGGGCCGCGCGCCGAACTGGGGATCGTAACCCTCGCGCGCCAGGAGTTGCCGGGCCGACTTATCCACGTCGAGGGTCAATTGCTGCTGCGCCAGGCGCTTTTCCAGCCGTTTGAGTTGAACATCGACAATGCTCGCCAGTTGTTGTTCGTCCAGGCTGTGGAAAATGATGGTGTCGTCCACGCGGTTGAGAAATTCCGGCCGGAAGTGTTTTTTTAACTCTATTTTGACGAGTTCCTCCATCGCCGCGTGCTCTTTGGGAGACATTTTCCCGGCATTGAAATACTCCTGGATGACCGGCGAACCGATGTTGCTGGTCATGATCACGATGGTGTTCTTGAAATCCACCGTGCGCCCCTGCCCGTCCGTCAGCCGTCCATCGTCGAGCACCTGAAGGAGCACGTTGAAGACGTCGTGGTGCGCCTTTTCGATCTCATCGAACAACACCACGCAATAGGGCCGCCGCCGCACGGCCTCGCTGAGCTGCCCGCCCTCTTCGTAGCCGACATAGCCCGGCGGGGCGCCGAGCAAGCGCGCCACGGAGTGCTTCTCCATGTATTCGCTCATGTCAATCCGTACCATCGAGCCCTCGTCGTCGAACAGAAACTCGGCGAGCGCACGGCCCAACTCCGTTTTCCCAACGCCCGTCGGCCCCAGAAAAATGAACGAGCCGATCGGCCGGTTCGGATCCTGCAACCCGCTGCGCGCCCGGCGCACGGCGTTGGCAACCGCTACGACCGCTTCTTTCTGGCCGATGACGCGCTGCTGCAACCGCTCCTCCATTCTCAGCAGCTTCTGCCGGTCGCCTTCGAGCATCTTCGTCACCGGAATGCCGGTCCAGGACGACACCACCGCCGCGATATCCTCCTCGGTCACCTCCTCGTTCAGCAGGCGTTGGCCGGCCGGTTTCTCGTGGAGCTCTTTTTGCGCCGCGGCGAGCTGCTTCTGCAATTCGGGGAGGCGGCCATACTGGATTTGCGCGACCCGATTAAGGTCGCCCGCGCGTTGGACCTTCTCCATCTCCAGCTTTGCCCCCTCGATCTGCTCGTTAATAATGCTCACGGCGTTGATCGCCGCCTTTTCGTTCTGCCACTGCGCCTTCAGTCCCGTGGATTGTTCCTTCAGGTCGGCCAGCGTCTTCTCCAGCTTTTTCAATCGTTCGCGCGAGGCCTCGTCCTTCTCTTTTTTCAACGCCGTCTGTTCGATCTCCATCTGCATGACCTGGCGTTCGAGCTGGTCGATTTCCGTCGGCATGGAATCCAGTTCCATGCGCAGGCGTGAAGCGGCTTCATCCACCAGGTCCACCGCCTTGTCCGGCAGGAAACGGTCGGCAATGTAACGGTGCGACAGCGTGGCAGCGGCCACGAGCGCAGAGTCCTGGATGCGCACGCCGTGATGGACTTCATAGCGCTCCTTCAATCCGCGCAGGATGGCGATGGTGGCTTCCACCGTCGGTTCGGCAACGTAAACAGGCTGAAAACGCCGCTCCAGCGCCGGGTCCTTCTCGATGTGTTTGCGGTATTCGTCCAGCGTGGTCGCGCCAATGCACCGCAACTCGCCGCGGGCCAGTTGCGGTTTCAGCATGTTGGCGGCGTCGGTGGCGCCCTCCGCAGCGCCGGCCCCTACCAGCGTGTGCAACTCGTCGATGAACAGGATGATCCGCCCTTCGCTGGACGTAATCTCCTTAAGGAAAGCCTTGAGGCGGTCCTCAAATTCGCCGCGGTATTTCGCCCCCGCGATCATGGCGCCCAGGTCCATCGCAACCAGCTTCTTGTTTTTGAGCGATTCGGGCACGTCGCCGCTCACAATCCGCCGGGCCAGTCCCTCGACGATGGCTGTCTTGCCGACCCCCGGTTCGCCGATCAGCACCGGATTGTTTTTTGTCCGGCGCGTGAGCACCTGCATGACCCGGCGGATTTCCTCGTCGCGGCCGATGACCGGATCGATCTTGCCGGCGCGCGCGAGGGCGGTGAGGTCGCGCCCATATTTCTCCAGCGTCTGAAACTTGTCCTCCGGATTCGGGTCGGTGACGCGCTGGTTCCCGCGCAGTCCGGCAAGGGCCTTGAGCACGTCGTCGTGGTTCAGCCCGTTTGCCTGGAGAAGCTTCTTGAGGTTGGAGCCGGATTCCGCCATGAGACCGAGCAACAAATGTTCGGTGCTGATGTACTCATCCTTGAGCCGGCCGGCCTCAGCCGAGGCGGCGTCGAGGGATTTCTTCAACGCCGGGCTGAGAAAAACATCGGTGGAACTCGCTCCCTTGACCTGGTGGCGGCGTTCCAGCTCCTTCTCCACGTCCGCCTTGAGCCGAGTGGAGTTGACACCGAGTTTCTGCAACAGCTCCGGGATGAGACTCTCCGGCTGTTCCATCAACGCGAGCAGGAGATGTTCGCCGTCCATCTCCTGATGCGAATAACGATGTGCGATCTGTTGCGCCTCCCGGAGTGCCGCCTGGGCCTTGATCGTCAGTTTATCCAGTTGCATAGGTTAACTACATAAGCCCTTCCACCGGTGCGTCAAGGCGTGGCAATGGCTACCGGAGGAATGCGACCCGACCTCAGCTCGTGGGAGCCACCCCGACTTTCTGGTCGCCAATTGTGACCACGAACCGTAGCAGCCGACGTAAGGAGGCTCCGACTTCCTCCGCCGAGATAGAAACAGAATGAGCCTCCTTACGTCGGCTGTTACGGTTCATGGAAAGCCCTCTTTCGCTTTCCCGCATGCATTGGGGCCATGAACCTGCGGATCGCGCGGTAGCGTCTTGGGGCGGTGGGTGGGGGCGAGGGCACACACCGCTATTGCTTGAACGCGCCCCATGAATTCCAAAAGCGGTGTCAGCCCCGTTCGCCGCCAGCCACCGCACTCCAAAACCTTGACGATTTCGGGGGGGTTCATGGAGATCTCAGACGTCGATGACTTGAGGCCGCCTGGCCTCCGGCGAAGGAGTGGCGCCCGATCGCGTTTGCCGCTTTCTCAGAGCGACGACCAGAGCCACGCACGCAGTCCACGTGGGCAGCATATCAACGATCGGAATGCATTCGGCCACGAACGCCGGAAGGAATAGCGGGTGAAAACCAATCAACAGACTTGTAAGGACCATCGTGATGACGTCGATCACTTCGTCGAAAAACATCCACCCCAGTGGACCGATGAGTATTTGGAATCCATCGGCCGCGATGGCGACCAGAAACGCCAACAGGATGCGGCTGCGCGTTAGGAATGGCGCGCGAAACATTTCAAGAACCCGGCCGCGACCAGGGTTGTGTGGTCCTTCTCTGAGAATCGACCCCGCCGACCATTTGAGGGCGCAGATTGCCCGCGCTGGGACCGAGGCCCGCCTGGACCCGGCTCGATTCTGTCACCCGATTATCCGAGGGCAGAAATGGCTTTTCCCGCGGCAGAAACGGCTTGCCGGGCAAAAACGGTTTCGAGTTCACAGGATTGAAAATGCCCGGCGGCAACCGCGGCGACGGTGTCGGCAGCTTCGGTTGAGCGGGGACGGGATTGGTATCACAATTCGGCGGCCGGTGCCCACCGCTCGAAACAAAGACAGGATAGTAGTAGGGATACGCATAATTGTAATTAACCGTTGTCGCCCGTGACACTTCCCGTTCCACGACGTTCGTTGTTCGCAGCTCGAAGTTGCTTTTCACGGATTCGTCGAGCACCAGCACCGGTTCGTAGGCCACCTGGCCCGATTCAGCGTCTTTGGGAAGCGGGCTCGGCACCATCCAGGCCATCCCGATGTAGCGACTGCCCAGATAGGTACGGACCCGGTATGCGCGAGGCGCCGGGGACCGCTCCGCGGCGCTGGAGGCTTTGAGATTGGCTGCTTTTGCGGTAGCGAGTTCCTCTTCCAATCCCTCCACCTGATCGTGTTTTGAAGCCAATTCGGCCGTTGCAACGGCCGCCTCCTCGCGCACTTGACCGGCTTCCGCCCTCGCCTCGTTCAGGTCGGCCCGAACCGCGCGCAATTCCGTGCGCAGCTCCCGGTTGTCCTGAACGACAACGACCGCGATCACGATGAGCGAAGACGAGAGGATCGTGAAACCGACTCCAACGACGGCCAGTAGATTTTTGATTTTCATTCTCATAACGCTTGAATCTGGTTGAACTTCATAACGCTCAAACCCGGTCTTGAACTATACCCGCTTTCAACGCAGACGCCAGGGGCATCGCCGCTATTCATCGCCGCCGCGCGTTCAACTTCGGGCGACTCCTTCACGGCGCCACGAACTTCACGCAAACCGGCGTGCCGACGTCAACCCCGCCGTCTTCAGCAACCAGACGACCGCTCTGGCCATCGATACGAAACACTGTGACGCGGTCAGAGCTTTGATTTGCGGCCAGCAGATATTTGCCGGTCGGGTCGATGCCAAAATTGCGCGGAGTCTTCCCGCGCGTTGATTGGTTCTCAACGTGGGTCAATCTGCCGGTCTGTTCGTCGATGGTGAAAACGGCCAGGCTGTCATGGCCGCGGTTCGAGCCGTAGAGGAATCTCCCCGACGGATGCACCTGGACTTCCGCCGTGCTGAAATTCGGCTGGACGGATTGCCCCTGGGGCAACGTCGAAACCGTCTGCAGTTCCTTCAGCTCTCCCCGACCCGCGTCGTAGCCGAAAGCGGTGACGGTGCAATGCAACTCGTTGATCACATAAGCGAAGCCGCCTTTGGGATGAAAGGCGAAGTGGCGCGGACCCGCGCCCGCTGCGACTTTCCCAAAGGGTGGATCATTGGGAGTCAACACCCCTTTCCCCGCGTCGAAACGGTAAATGAGGATCTTGTCGAGGCCCAGATCCGCTGCGAAAACAAAACGGTTTGCGATATCCAGATTGATCGAATGCGCGTGCGGCTCTTTCTGTCGGTTCGGATTAACGCTGGAACCTGTGTGCTGGATGAAAGAGGTGGCCTCGCCAAGCCGCCCGTCCTCTTTGACGGGCAACACCGTCACACTGCCGCCCCCGTAGTTCGCAACCAACGCGTGCTTCCCGGCCTTGTCCACGACGATGTGACACGGTCCACGGCCACCCGAAGACTCCTGGTTGAGCAAAGTCAATCTGCCCGTTGCCGAGTCGATGGAAAACGCGCTAACCGCTCCGCCCGGCTTGCCATTGAACTCACCCACTTCATTCACGGCGTAAACAAATCGACGGCCGGGGTGAACTGCGAGAAAGCTCGGACTGACGGTCTCCGCCGCAAGTTCCGGCCCCGTTAACTGGCCTGTCGCCGCATCAAGTCTCGAAACATAGATCCCCTTGCTTTTTGCGCCCGTGTAGGTGCCGAAGTAAACGAGCGTTTTCGCCGCCGCGTGGCTGGCTTCAGCCGTCGAACCTGTCGGGCAGCCCAATCCAAAAGAGGCCACGATGGAGAGCAGACTCACGACGCATCGGAAAAGTGGTTTCATGGAACCTCTTCTAACCAGCCGCGGTCACAAATGCACACGAATTTTACGCCCTGACGCAATGGTCCGGTCTTCTCCAAAAACCGGCGTGCAGTTCCTCCCGTCTGCAGGCTACCATCGCAATAATATATGATCACCCACATTTGCGATCGTTGCGGGCGCCCGATCGAACGGGGCCAGATTCGATACACCGCCCGGATTCAGGTGTTCGCCGCCGCAGACCCGTTGGAGATCACCCTGGACGATCTGTTGCGCGATACCGGCCGGGAGATGGACGACCTCATCGGCCAATGCGAACAGTTGAGCGAACGAGAGTTGATGCGCGATGTTTACGTGGAATTCCAATTCGATCTGTGCCGCAGATGTCAAAGGATTTACCTCGAGGACCCCCTGTCGGTTTCAAATGGGAATCACTGAGACACAGGCATCCGTAGGACCCGGCCGTCTCAGTCGATAGCGCCGACACTCACTAACGGCGAAGCCCAACGCGCAGGTCTGCGCCCGGTCGGCAACGACCGAATCCCGCCGACACACCAAAACGAGCGTGCCGCGGCGCACAATAATTGTAGGTCGCGTAAGGACGGAAGGAGCTGTACCGGGTGGGGAAGTAGTGCCGCGGAAAGGAATATCGGGGATACCAATAATTGGGGCGCGGATAGCAGAGGCGCCTGAGACCGGCATAACCCTGGATCGAATAACCCGGACCGACGACAGCCGGGTACGCATAAGCGTAGTTGTTATAGGTGATGGACTCGGGTTGAACTGACGGAGCGGCGACCGGAGCGTAAACCGCCGGAGTTACTGCCGTTCGCTGCGCCGGCTGCGAAAGTGTTGCCTGAGATTCCTTGAATTCCCTGATTCCCTGCTCTCGCAGCCTGCCCCCGTGCCGGATCACAGCGGCGACCACCCGCGAGGATGCCCCCAACTTGTGAAGCTGAACAACATCTTCGGCGTTTGGAGCGTAAGCGATCGTCGAGTTGTCGATGAAGGCTTCAACGACTTCCGGTGGCACGCCGGCCTCGACCATCTTCGCGATCTCATCCAACCCGTAGGAGAGTTTGTTCGGCTTCGCCGTTGCCGCAGGTCCCGCTGCTTCAGCCCGTTGCTGACCGGTTGCCCCAATCACACTGTCTTCGGGGAGCGAAACCGGTATCGGAGGAGCGGCGGGACTGTCAGCCGCATGGGTGTTCCCGTGCCGGGCGCTCAGGAGCAGCGTGACACCGGTCAACGTGGCGATTACGACGGGAAGCAGCACACTCGAGTTCTTCATATCGCACTCCGTTTTCAATTGCGTTTCACCGAACGGATGTCCCACGCTTGAGTCCGGCCGCAGTCAGCTTATCGTCGGTGCCCGCGCTTCTCAAGTAAAGCCTTGCGAGTGTGCATAACTTCTTTCATCCCCCACTCGACGGGGTCGAGGGCGCTGGGTAGTATTCGGTCTGCTTTGCGCGCCGTGTCGGGATCGGGTATTAATCGTGCTTAGAGCTATAGCCGGAAATCATTGTCATTATCGCGAACATGGAAATACACCTTAAAAAGGACCTGCTGGTTGTCAGTGACATATCTGAGATTGTGGCGAGCAATTCGCGCGCATTCAAGGAGCGGGTACTGTCCGCTTTGACTGATGGTCACAGTACGATTGAACTGGACCTTTCCAACACCGAGTTTGTGGACAGCAGCGGACTGGGATCGCTGATCAGCCTGGACAAGGCGCTTCGTTCGCGCCAGGGCGTGCTAAGGCTGCGAAATCCCAGGCATTCCGTGCTGACCATTCTCGAACTGACCCGCCTTCACCGCGTCTTTGAGGTCGTGGTCGATTCGCAGCCCGTTCCCAACCGCTCCGCCTAAGCGCCGCTGTGTGCCGAAACGGTTGGATGGAATGAACACGGTAATACTTCATTCGTGCTTTTTGTTTTCGATCCGCCGGAGAATTCACCTGCAAGGGTCCATGGCGTTGCAGCGGGTTGACCCGGAGAGCCGAGTCTGCAAATCAGTGGCGAAGACGCAACGTCACCGG
>DATEKZ010000383.1:0-12072 GCA_035277185.1 Verrucomicrobiia bacterium | reverse complement strand
GGCGGCCATCCGGCGGCGGCCGGGGCGCGGATCGCCGGCAGCCCCCACGCGGCGCAGCACCAGGTCATCTCCGCCGTCAAGAAAGCCCTCAACTCGAATCACTGATTCATGCACGCCTTCGGCGCCCTGGATGGCGCACTCCTGGTGGACAAGCCGGCCGGCCCCACCTCACATGACATCGTCGATGCCATCCGTCGAAAATTCCAGATCAAGAAGGTCGGACATTGCGGAACTCTTGACCCCAATGCCACCGGGCTCCTCGTCATCGTGCTCGGACGCGGTACCAAACTTTCGGAAAAGCTGATGTCCGACGACAAGGTTTATGAAGGCGTGATCAGGTTTGGCGAGACCACCAACAGCTACGACTCCGACGGCGAACTCGTTGCCGCCCTGCCCGTCCCGCCCCTGACTCTCGAACAGTTGAACGAAGCGGCAGCCGCGTTCGTCGGCGACCAGATGCAACTGCCGCCGATGGTTTCCGCCGTGAAGAAGGACGGCGTGCCGCTTTACAAACTCGCCCGGAAAGGCATCGAAGTGGAACGCAAGGAGCGGCTGATTCACATCTACAGCTTTCGGTTCAGCGATTACACCGAACCGACGGGGCGCTTCGGGGTGGCCTGCACTAAAGGCACCTACGTGCGCACCCTGGCGCACGATCTGGGTCAGAAACTCGGCTGCGGGGCGCATCTCTCGAGCCTGCGCCGCCTGGCGGCCGGCAAGTTCGATGTGGCGGACGCCCTTCCTCTCGACCAAGTGCTCTCTCTCTCGACGAACGAACTGGAAAGGCGCGTGATCCCGTTTCTGAAGTTAACCGGGGCGGCTTAACGGCAATCAGGACCGCGCGCTTCCCTCGCTGGAGGGGTTACGGGTTGGTCGTTCGGCAGAATCGAGAGGGGCGATGCCTGGAGACCTTGAACAGAAGGCAACGAAGAGAACCAAGCGACACGGGGTTCTTTGTTTCCTTCGTTCCCTTCTGTTAGATTCCGGGGCGATTTTTGACCGCGGATTACGCGGATTAACCGGATGGCTTTATCCGTGCCCATCCGCGTGATGCGTGGTTATGTTTCCGAGCGCAGTAACCACGCCGGTCGTCACCGCGTTGTGGGACAGAGACGGACCGGAGATCTTGAATGACGGACCGTGGATTGCCGAACCGGTGGTAGTTTTAGGGAAGCACCACCACGCGGTAGAATCGCGTGTTTTCGGCGATGACCTCAGAATCAACAGCCGATCCCTGCCCGCCATTGACCGTGACCGTGACAGATAGATCAGCCCATGAATCATTGAGATCGTCCTTGTACTGCACACGATACGCTTTGCCGGATGTGGCGGTCCAAATCACCGTCGTTTCGCCCGCGCCGAGCGCTGCGATTGAGATCACCCGCAGCACGGAGACGTCGTTGATTGGATCCGTGCCCGCGCGGTATTCCGCGAAATCACTCAGGCCATCGTCATCGAAGTCTCCGGAACCGTCGCGCGACAGATTGCTGAAATACGTGACTTCCCAATCATCGGCGAGGCCGTCACCGTCTGAATCTCCCACACCCAGGCGGACCAGAAAGATATCCCGGTTGATGTTGCGATCGCGTTCAGCGAGGTCCGCCGCAAAACTCTGAAACAGCACCGTGCGGCCGTCGGGCGCCATCACCGGCGCGGACGATAACTGGTTGCCTCCTCCGTTGCCGGCGCGATTTACGCTCACCAGGTAGGTTATTCCAACCACACGGTCACGCACGAAAATGTCACTCCACGTGTTGGTGTCGTTGCCCACCAGATCATCGGCCCGGCTCTTGAATGCCACCCAGCGGCCGTCCCCGCTCACGGCGGGAGACGTGGAGGCCCCGTTGCCCCCGCCCGTGCCCGTCCCGTTGACGCTGATGAGCTGTCGCGATCCGCTTTGCGTATCCATCAGCCACACCTGAGCGCTCGCGGCCGTGTTGGTCCGTTGCTGGAAAGTCAGCCACCGGCCGTCCGCGCTAAGCGACGGCGACGTCGCGTTGGTCCCGACCAGGGTATTGGTCGTGTTCGTGCCGGTCCGGAGGTCGCAAACGTACAACGGAGAAGCGACGCCGTTGGCGAAAGCGACCCAGTTGCCGTCCGGGCTCAATGCCATCGCGCCCGGCGTCGGACCGGTCACGACCAGGCTCGAACCACGGCTGACCAAGAGCGTCTCTCCGGCGTCCAGATCGCGCAGGTAGAATTGGTAGTTCGCCGTGGAGCCCGGTGATTGGGGCAAATTGCTTGCACGACTTTGGAATACGACCCGCTTGCCGTCTTCGGAAATGACGGGCGCCTCCGACGGTCCGTTGGCGCTCGCGCTGCCACCGCTGCCGCTACTCACCAACTGGTTGGTCTGCGTGGCGGAATCAAAAACAAACACGTCCGGTTGGCCGTTGGCGTCGCCTGGCACCAGGTCAAAAGCCCGGCTTTGAAACGCCACCCGCCCGCCGTCGGCGCCGATGGACGGCCGGGATGATGTCCCGGTGCCGCTCGCCGTGTGATCGCGATTGACGCTCACAAGCGTCGTGCCGCCGGTCTGCAGGTCGCGCAAAAAAATGTCGTCCAGCGCGTTGGTGTCATTGTTCACGAGGTCGGACGCCAGGCTGACGAACGCCACAAAACGCCCGTTTTCGCTGATCACCGGTTCACGCGAAATGCCGTTTCCCGTCCCGCTTCCCGACGCGTTGACGCTGACCAGGATGTTCGATCCGGTCGTGAGGTCGCGCACGAACACGTCCGCCAGGTCGTTGGTATCGTTGGTCACGAGGCCCGCCGCGTCGGTGGTGAACACCACGTAACGGCCATCGGCGCTGACGCTGTTCGCCGCGATCGAGCTGGCGCCAAAACCGGTAAGCGAAGGCAGGGTTGGGGCGCGTGCAGAGACCAAAGTTGTGGTGCCCGCATCAGGATCGCGCACGAACACGTCGTAGGCGAGATTGTCGTCGTTCGCGACCAGGTTTCCATGGCGGCTTTGGAAAGCAACATGCCGACCGTCGCCGCTGATCGAAACCGCCGGGAACTCCGCGTCGTTCACCGGATTGCCGTCGCGATCCACGCTGACCAGGGCGGATGATCCCGTGGCACGATCCCAAGCGAACACCTGCAAGAGGCCGCTGTACGCGACTTTGCT
Source organism: Verrucomicrobiia bacterium (assembly GCA_035277185.1). GTDB lineage: Bacteria > Verrucomicrobiota > Verrucomicrobiia > Limisphaerales > AV2 > DATEKZ01. Next base: position 8,942 of record DATEKZ010000383.1, on the reverse strand, counting down.
GCCGTCGGCGGAAATGAGCGGAGCGTTGCCTGCGGGAGAAATCAGGTCCAGCGCGCCGCCGCTCGCATTCCAGAGATACAGCAACGCCAGGCTGCTGTTGTTCGTTCTCGCCTCAAATGCCACCCACTGCCCATCCGCGCTCATGGACGGCCCCTGCAGACTGGCTCGGCCGATCATGCTGGCCGTGTTGAAATTCGTGGCCACGCGCGCGCTGATGTTGTTGACGAGGTCGCAATAGTAGATGCCGTCGGGGACCGCGTTGGAATTCGAGGCGCCCGTCAACAGCGCGAGGAATTGCCCGTCGGCGCTGAGCGCCATCGAGTGGGCGTCCACCCGGACGGCCACGGTCGGCGAAACGGATGCCGTGCGCGGGAGGTTCACCATTCTTGTGACTCCGGAATTCAGGTCGCGAAAATACACGCCGTTCGTCGTATTGCTGATACCTGGAGCCACGTTCATCGCGAGGCTCTTGAAAACGACGATCCTGCCGTCATCGCTGATCGCCGGGAACGTGGATGGGCCGTTGGCGCTGAAAACGCCGTTCGATCTGACGCTGATCAATGTCGTTGTGCCCGCCTGCAAGTCGCGGAAGAACACGTCGGAAACCAGATTCGTGTCATTGAGTACGAGATCGGATGCGGCGCTTTCGAAAGCGACGAACCGGCCGTCGGGCGTCATCACCGGATTGGATGAGTTCCGATTGCCGCTTCCAGTCCCGAAACGATTCACGCTGACCAGCGTCGTAGTCTCGTTGACGACGTCGCGAACAAAAATATCACTGGCATTGTTCACGTCGTTGGACACGAGATTGCCGGCGCGACTTTCGAAAACAACAAACTGATTGTTGCTGGAGATGCCGCCACTGAACGAAATGCCGTTGCCACTGGCAGTTCCCTCCGGCGTCACGCTGATGAGCCTCGTCACGCCGTTGGTCAGATTGCGCAGGAAGACGTCGAGCAAGAGCCCGTTGTTGTCATTGGTGACAAGGTTGTCGGCCGCACTGGTAAAGACGACGAAGTTTCCGTCATCGCTCAGGACCGGCAAGGTGGAATCCGAATTGGCGCTGGCCGAAGGCGTCGTCGCCAGCGTGGATATGGAGACTGGTTCCGCAGCAGTGGAAAGATCGACTGAGAGGAACAGAACCGAGACGGAAAGCGTTCGCCCAAGTGAGACAAAACGGGACGTATCCATGGATCAAGTGTGGAGCATCCGATAGCACAGTGCCGAGACAAGAGCAAGGTCAAAGGCGAGGTCTCGAGCCGGGAAGTGCAAAAGCGCGTGCATCGGCGACGGCTTTCTGATATGAGAAACGTCATCCAAAGAAGAAAGGGATGAGGACCGAAGACTCTATCGGGCGTCGCTCCAATCGGGGCTTCACTCGCGCGGACCTGACAACCGGATTGTCGGCGGTTTCATTACTCGCCCTGGTCCTCCTCTCCACCGCGAACGACACCGGCACTCAGGCGCGCGCCGCCGGTTGCCTGTCCAACCTGCGCCGGTTGACTCAGGCGTGGCTGATGTACGCGGTGGATCACCGCGATTACTTTCCCCCTAATGTGGACGACGGCGGCCGGTCAAATTGGGTGTACGGCATCGCAGGAGCACTACCGGATGCAACAAACGTCGTGTCTCTGGTGGATGGACGCTATTCGAGGTTAGGGCCCTACAGCCGCGATCCGACGATCTATCGCTGTCCCGCCGACGCAAGCACCATCAGGGCAGGAGGACAGACGTATACGCGCGTCAGAAGTTGCGCGGCGAACCAGGCCGTGGGCACAAAACACGACGGCTTTTCGCCCGTCGATGGCCCCTGGCTGGATGGCAATCATAGTCACACAGCCAACCGCACCTGGCACACCTACGCCAGACTGTCGGATGTCGTACGCCCCGCCCCTGCGCAACTCTGGGTCCTGATCGACGAAGATGAATTCAGCATCAACGATGGCGGCTTCGCCGTCATTATGCCGCGCACGGAAATGATCGACTGGCCGGCCACTCGTCATGACGTCTCCGCAGTTGTCAGCTTCGCCGACGGCAGCGCCGAGATTCATCGGTGGAGAGACCCACGCACCATTGTACACAACGGCAACGTCAACAGAGGTTTTCAGCCTGGCAACGTGGACATCCTCTGGCTCCAGGAGCGTACGACACGCCGGGTAACCTCAAATTGAACAAATCGAACGAAATCGGAATTAAACGATTCGCATCGTGCGGCTTCACGCGCCTGGACTTGCTGGTCGTGACGACGGTTCTGCTGGGTCTGTCGATCCTGACCTTTGTCAGCCTTGCCAGCAGCCGGATTCAGAGCAGCGCCATCGTTTGTCTGAACAATCATCGGCGACTGGTCCAATCCTGGCTTCTTTACGCCGACGACTTTGAGGAACGTGTGGTGAACAATATGGGAATACCTGCGACGATCGGCGCGATCCAATCCGGTCAGTTCAACAACTGGGCGAATAACGTCATGACCTGGAGTGCAGGAAGCGGCACGGAGGACCGCAGCAACACCAATCTTGTTTGGGCGGCGAAAGGGCTGCTGGTTCCTTATGATAAAGGAGCCATTGATAACTATCGCTGTCCTGCCGATACCTTCCTCAGCGCGCTGCAACGTTCGCGCGGCTGGGAGGGTCGCGTGCGAAGCGTCTCAATGAACGCCTTTTTCGGGCGCTTCGATCCGGCCACCCCGAGCGACCCGACAGCGCAAGGAAGGAATTGGCTGCTCTCGCAATACCGTCAGTTCCTGAAACTTTCCCATGTGCCGAGGCCGGCGATGACGTGGGTAACGTTGGATGAACACGCCGATTCCATCAACGACGGCTATTTCATCGTGAGTGATAACCCGACCCAATGGGGTGATGTTCCAGCCTCCTACCACAACGGTGCCTGCGTCTTCGCCTTTGCGGACGGACACTCCGACATGCACCGATGGACCAGCGCAACCTCGATTTACCCGGTAACAACCTCTTCCCTGTTTTTGCGCCCTTTCGACGCTGCGGGCCGAGCGGATTTCGCGTGGTACAAAGAGCGGACCGGTTATGTGCGGTGGCCCTGAGCCTTCCGTCGAGCGAGGTCAGGGAGAGCACACACCAAAGCGGACCCGGCTACCGTTTCCGTAAAATGTTCCCAGGGGCCTATCACAAACCTCCAGCTCCGCCACGGCAACACGGAATACTCTCTCTCCACGAACCGCCGGAGGCCCCGCCAGGTTCATGGTCCCAATGCACGGCATCAAACTCGTGCAGGCTTCCATGAACCGCAAACCCCTCCCAGGAGGGGAACTGTTGGAAGAACGTCCGGCTCCCCTCCTCGTAGGGGTTGGGGGTGGGTTCATGGTCCCAATGCGTGCGCAAAAGCGAATGGAGGCTCTCCATGAACCCGACCCCCTCACCCCTTCCCTCTCCCCCATTGGGGGAGAGGGTGTCCGAAGGACGGGTGAGGGGTGATTCTGGGTTCAACGGCGCAATGCGCACCAAGTCCAGGGCGTTCTCTCCTCGAAACCTTGCCAGTTACTTCGCAATCCCGGTATCGTTCCCGTCGCTTAACTTTGAACCTTGAACCTGAAACGTTAAACCAGACCCAATGACTGTCCGCGTTCGCTTTGCTCCCAGTCCAACCGGATTTCTTCACATCGGCGGGGCCCGCACCGCGCTGTTCAACTGGCTGTACGCCCGCCATACCGGCGGCCAGTTCATCCTTCGCATCGAGGACACCGACGCCGCCCGCAACACGCAGGAAGCCGTCGAAGTCATCCTTAACGGACTGCGCTGGCTCGGCCTCGAATGGGACGAAGGCCCGGCCACGGGCGACGCGAACGGACCGAGCAAAGGCGATCACGGGCCTTACTTCCAATCGCAACGCGGCGAAATTTACCGGCGGCGCATCCAGGAACTGAAGGACAAGGGTATCGCGTACGACCACGAAGGCGCGGTGAGGTTCAGGATGACGCTCGATCCGATTGTGATTCATGACCTGGTGGTGGGAGACGTGCAACGCGAGCTGACCGACCGCGAGAAGCTCGATCCCGATTTCGTCATCGTCCGTTCGGACGGCCAGCCGGTGTTCCATCTGGTCAACGTCATCGATGATCTGGAAATGCGCATCACCCACGTCATTCGGGGCGAAGACCACTTGTCGAATACAGCGAAGCACATTGCGCTCTTCCGCGCGTTCGGCGTCGAGCCGCCGAAGTACGCCCACATCCCCCTCATCCTGAACCAGGACGGCACGAAGATGAGCAAGCGGGACACCGGAGCGTCGCTGACCACGTACATCGAGGAGGGCTATGCGCCGGAGGCGGTGGTGAACTATCTCTGCCTGCTCGGATGGTCGCCGAAAGAGAATCGCGAGGTCATGCCGTTGGACGAGATCGTCAAGGTGTTCGACCTCCCGCAGATTCTCCGTCACAACGCCCGGTTCGACCTCGACAAGCTGCATTGGCTTAACGGCGAATACATCCGGCTGATGAGCAATGAACGGTTCTACGAACTCAGCATTCCCGCTCTCCAACGCGCCGGGTTCGACACTGCGAAGCACCCTTCCACTTACGTTCGAGCGGCACTGGACACCTGCAAAGGCAAGAAACGTCTCTTTTCGGAATTGGCGGAGTATGGCGGGTTTTATTTCGTGGACGAGATACTCATCCCGCCCGACGCGGCGACGAAGGAGTTAACACCGGAGAACCGCGATCGGCTGAGAAAACTGCGCGACGCTTTTGCCGCGCTTCCATCCTTCGACGCGGTGACCCTGGAGAAGACGTTGAAGGAACTGGCCGTGCAACTGGGTGTGAAGGCCGGCGTGCTCGTACATCCGACGCGGCTGGCGTGCACCGGCGCCGCAGCCGGGCCGAGCCTCTATCATCTGCTTGAAGTGCTCGGCAAAGAGCGCGTTCTCGGTCGGCTCGAACGGGTGTTGGAGACGAGTTAATCTTGCGCGGGCGCAAGTGATTTCTTCAACGAGACAAACTGCTTTTCCACCGGGTCATAACCGAAGAGTTCTGCGGTGGCGATCTTGAAGAACCATGCGTGCAGATGGAGCGAGCCGTCCTCCAGCCGCGCCTTGACCGCCGGATAGGTCTGCAGGTTTTCGACCGCGAAGAGCACGTTTTCCTCCGCGGCCGCGGTGACGCGCGCCTCCCGATCTGACAAATGGCTGTACTCTTTTTGCAGCACATGGCGCACGGGCGCGGCCAGTTCAAGCCAAGCCGAAAGATGCGGCATGGGTTCGCCGGCCGGCGCCTCGTCAAGCAGGGCCGACATCGCGCCGCATTGCGAGTGGCCGCAGACGACGATGTCATTCACGCGCAGCGTCTGTACGGCGAATTCGATCGCCGCAGCGGTGGAGTTGGTGCTCCCGGTCACGTCGGCCCGGGGAACGATATTCCCGACGTTCTTTACGACGAACAGGTCGCCGGGCTTGCTCTGCGTGATCAACTCGGCGAGCACACGCGAATCGGAACAGGTGATGAAGAGCGTGTGCGGATTCTGGCCTTCGCGGGACAGTCTGCGGAACAGCTCCCGATACGGTCCGAATTCCGCCGCGCGGAAACGATGCACTCCGGCAATAAGTTTTTCCATGGATGACCCACATTCGTTGTCACGCAGCGCGATTCGTCATTTCACCGAATCGTCCGCGGGCAGTCCGAGCTTCTCATACAGCTTTCTCCGGCCCGCCTTGTCTTCGTCGAGTATTTTCTTTGCGTAGGCGGCAACTTCCCCGGCTTTGGCGCGTGGAACGACGATCACGCCGTCGCCATCGGCCACGATCACGTCGCCGGGCATAACCAGGACGCCGCCGCAGACGATCGGCCGGTTGACCGATTCAATCTCGTTCCTCCCCGGCCGGATGCCGCGGCCCGGCTTCTTGAAATAGAGCGGGATCTTCTCGGTGATGATTTCGTCGGTGTCGCGGGCCGTGGCGCTGGTGACGACGCCGACGCAGCCCTTGAGTTTCCAGTTCATGATGTTGTTGGAGCCGATGGAACCAACGTCGGCCTCGGAAGCGTCCTCGATCACCAGGGCGCTGCCGGCACGGAGAACGGGAACGAATGGTTCGCTGGACTTGTTCCGATACCAGTCGCCGACCCATTTGTCGAAGTCCTCCGTCTTCATTTTGCCGGCGGGCGGACTTTGCGACGGAACGTAGCGCGCCGTGACCGCGATCCCGATAAATCGGTGAGTGAACTTCTCCGTATCGCGCCAGAGGGGGCGAATGTCGGAGTCCATCAATCCGGTGTTCTGCAAACCGACGGCATCCATGCCGTCGGAAACGTCGGCGACCCGCAAACTGTCGAATAGTTTGAGGATGCGCTGATCGTCCTGTTCGGAGAACGCGCGCGTGACGATGAAGTTGTGTCCGGCGCGGAGGTCAGGCGCGGAGTTCTCGGTCTTTGGCGCGCCGGCCTGGCCGCGCGCAACCTCCATAGTCGCCATCGAAACAGCGGAACACACACAAAAGGCCGCCGTCATGAGTAAATGATTCTGTGTTTTCATGCGATTACATGGTTGAGCCTTACGTGACTTCAAGCCCCGACGTTCCGGTGGGTGGCAAGAAATCCGTGTTCATTGGTGTCGGTCTGTGGCAGTAGTCTAGCCGGCATGGACGGGAAGACAACCGCGCATCCGAGTTTCAGGGAGGCCTTCCGCTTCTGGCTCAAACTGGGGTTCATCAGCTTCGGCGGGCCCAGCGGTCAGATTGCCATCCTGCACGCGGAGCTGGTCGAGAAGCGAAAATGGATCAGCGAGTCCCGTTTCCTGCACGCGCTCAACTACTGCATGCTGCTGCCTGGACCGGAGGCGACGCAACTGGCGACCTACATCGGCTGGCTGTTGCACAAGACGAGAGGCGGCATCATGGCCGGCGCGTTGTTCGTGCTCCCGTCGGCGTTCATTCTTTGGGCGCTCAGTTTCGTTTACGTGACCTATGGTAAGGTGGCGTGGGTCGCCGCAATTTTTTACGGATTGAAACCGGCTGTGCTCGCCATCGTGGCCGCCGCCGTGATTCGTATCGGCAGGAAGGCGCTGAAGAATGAAGTGATGTGGGCGCTCGCCGGCCTGGCGTTTGTGGCCATCTACTTTTTCAAGGCGCCCTTCCCCGCGCTCATTTTTGGCGCGGCCATCGTCGGGCTGACCGGAGGGAGATTCTGGAGAGAGAAGTTCCAGGTCATAGGCAACATTGACTCGAACGAGGGTTTGGCTGGGGAGACCCGCGGCCGGGAAAACCGGGCGCCGGCTTCCGAACGTCCTCTCCTGAGCGACGAAGCCGTATCTCCCGCTCACGCGGTGCCGTCGCTGGCGCGGTCGGTGAAAGTCTGCGCCGTCTGTCTCCTCCTTTGGTGGACGCCGGTATTGCTGCTCGGCGGCTGGCTGGGCTGGAAACACGCATTGTGCCGCGAAGGCATTTTCTTCAGCAAAACCGCGGTGGTCACGTTCGGCGGCGCTTACGCGGTGTTGCCTTATGTTTCGCAGCAGGCCGTCGAAAAATACGACTGGCTGACAGCCGGTCAGATGCTCGATGGCCTTGGGCTTGCCGAGACCACGCCCGGTCCGCTCATCATGGTGCTTCAATTCGTCGGCTTTCTCGGCGGCTGGCAGCATCCGGGGGATCTGCCGCCGCTGCTGGCCGCGACTCTGGGCGCGTTCATCACCACGTGGACGACATTCGTGCCCTGCTTCCTCTGGATTTTTCTGGGCGCGCCTCACATCGAGCAACTGCGCGGCAACGTGAAACTCACCAGCGCCCTTTCCGCCGTGACCGCCGCGGTGGTGGGAGTGATCCTCAATCTGGCGGTGTGGTTCGGGCTGCACGTTCTGTTGCCGGTCGCGAATGAAGCAACCCGGTCCGTGGACTGGTTCGCCGCTGTCGTCAGCGCGGCCGCCTTCATAGGAATGGTGAAGTGGAAGTGGGACGTTGTTCCGGTGGTCCTGGCGGCCGGCGCGCTAGGGTTGGTTTACAGGATGTTGTTCTAAAACCGTATTCATTCAGTTTCAACCACAGATGAACACAGATGAGAGAATGCTCGATGCGATGTTTCCGGGATCTGACCGCAATTCACTATTCAGCAAGCGCCTAAGCAACGCCATCCCTGTTCGGTCCGATCTATCTGTGTCCATCTGTGGTTCTGGTGGTTTGTCTTTCGACGCCCGGCGCTGCAGAAAGATTGACGGTGTTTCACGAGGACGCAAAACTGGCGGGGATCCGCTATGACCACGGCCAACAAGATCAGTATCTTCCGCATTTTGCTGGTGCCGTTTTTCATCGCCCAGGTGCTCTATTATGTCGAGACCGGCAAGGAATGGCATCGGTATCTGGCGATCCTGACGTTTGCCGTGGCCGCCGTGAGCGATGGCATCGACGGATACATCGCGCGCCGTTACAACCAACGCAGCGAGCTGGGGAAGATCCTGGATCCGCTGGGCGACAAACTCCTGCTGGTGTCGGGAATCGTGCTGCTCAGTTTCCATTATGAAAAGTACCTGCCCCACGTGCCGCTTTGGATGACCGTGACGATCCTCAGCCGGGATGTGCTGCTGCTGGTCGGCTCGGGGGTCATTTACTACACGTGCGGCAAGGTGAATGTCCGCCCGCACTTCATCGGCAAGGTGGCCACGGTCCTGCAAATGGCGGTGGTGTTGTGGGCGCTGTTCAAGCTCGACACGGCCTGGCTGTTCGTCTGGGCCCTGGCCGCGGCGCTTTGCACGGGAGGATCGGGCGTGATCTACGTGTTTGACGGCGTCAAACAACTCGCGGCCAGTCCCGCCAGCCTGGCCACGCCGAAATCGTGAACGATAGAAACGGAACGGAGAGTTGGAGTGATGGAGAAGTGGAGAAGTGGAGTCAGAGCGAACAGGCGACGAAGTCGGCAATACTCAGCCCCCAACACCCCAACACTCCATCACTCCAACACCCCAATACCCCGGAGCAATTTGTTTATGCCAAACGCACTT
>DATEKZ010000382.1:0-9719 GCA_035277185.1 Verrucomicrobiia bacterium | reverse complement strand
TGAAGATTTACCATGCCTTGAAAGGGGCGGGTGTTTTGACTAACGGGCGGATGGTTGCGATATCTGGAGTTGATGGCAAGGGTTAATTTTATTTATTTTTCCCGGACCCCACAAGTCCTTTTGCTTCAACGTGCAACACGGCTCTCAATGGACCGGAATCACGCCCCATCGACGTTTGCGCAACGCCGCCGTCTGCTTTGCCCTCAACGCGCAGCGTAAGGTTGTCCATGGCCCGGCTCGTCGCGGGCTGGCGACGACGAATACTGTCTGGCGGAAAGCGGCTGACAAGGGGTCTTCGACGACTAACAATTCCGCCATGCCCAAATGGGCGAAGACGATCATCGCTATTCTCCTCTTGCCGCTTTGCATTGGTTCCACCCGGGCGCTTTTCATGGTGTTGCACGCGAGCGGCAGCGCGGACGTGGTCTGGGTACCGATGCTGGCCGGAGTCGCGTGCTGGCTCGTCATCTACCTTCTTCTCCCCAGGCCCATGTGGATTTATATCTTCGGCCATGAACTGACGCACGCCATCTGGACCTGGGCCTTCGGCGGCCGCGTCAAAAAATTCAAGGCCACTTCGACGGGCGGCCACGTTGTCGTCACGAGGAACAACTTCATGATCACGCTCGCTCCGTATTTTTTTCCGTTGTACGTCGTGTTGACAGTGCTGCTGTTTGTGGTCGGACACCTGGTCTGGGGCTGGACGCGGTATCAGGTCTGGTTCCACCTGCTGGCGGGCGCGGCCTACGCTTTCCACGTGACGCTGACATGTCATGCGTTGCAAACGCGGCAGACGGACATCACGCAGCAGGGTTACCTGTTCTCCGCGGTGATCATCTGGCTGGGCAACGTCGCCGTGCTTTTGCTCGGTGTGCCGCTGGTGGCCGCGCGGGTCGATCTCGCGACGGCGCTGGGTTGGACGCTGGAAGCCACCGGCGAAGTGCTGCACGGCATGGGACGGTTGTTTTGACGTGAATGGAATTCGCTCTTGAAAATGCGGTTCACTTCAGGCGAAATGCCACGGCTACGACTTACTTTCTATGAATTTAGCCGATATTCTCAGCCCGGCCCAAATCATCCCCGAAATGAAGGCCGCCAATCGCTGGGAAGCGATCGACGAACTGATCAACCACCTCGTCGCCACCGGCAAGATCAAACCGGACAATCGCGATCAAATCGCGGCGGTGGTCAAGAAGCGCGAGACGTCGATGAGCACGGGCATCGGCTTCGGGATCGGGATTCCTCACGCATCCACGGATTTGATCTACGAAGTGGTTGGCGCGTTCGGGAGATCGAGAAAGGGGATCAACTTCGACGCGCTCGACAACCAGCCCGTCAAGCTGGTCATGCTCTTTCTCGTGCCTCAGGGACAGTTTCAGAAACACCTCCACACACTCGCCAATATCGCCAAGTTGCTGCACAAAACAGAGTTTCGTCAGTCGCTCGAAGAGGCGTCGGATGCCGAAACGATGTGCCGCATCATCAAGAATCAGTCGGGAGGCGTCGCCGGAGTGCCGAAATAAGTCCGCCCCCCGGCCGCCAAAGCGCCGACCCGCGCGTCTGCGTCTTCATTTGAATCGTGATTCATCAACTCCTCCAACGGAATGTGCAGGACGCGGTTCGCGCGCTTTTGCCTGACGCGGACCTTTCCCTGCTTCAGGTCCGCCCCTGCCCCGACCCGAAGTTCGGCGACTATCAATGCAACGCGCTGATATCGCTGGCCAAAGCGCGCAACACGAATCCGCGCCAACTGGCCGCGGATGTCGTGGCCCGACTCGACGTGAACGAGTGGTGCGAGAAAGTGGAGATCGCCGGCGCAGGTTTCCTCAATTTTCGCCTCAAGAATTCGGCCCTGGCGAAAACGTTGCAATCGGCCGCCCGTGGCGAACATCTTTTTTTCGAGCGCACCAAGACGCCGCGCGCCGCGGTCATTGACTTCAGTTCGCCCAACGTGGCGAAACCCATGCACGTCGGCCACATTCGATCCACCGTGCTGGGCGACTGTCTGGCGCGTTTGCTGCGGCTCCTCGGCCACCGCGTCATCACGGACAATCATATCGGCGATTGGGGAACCCAATTCGGGATGTTGGTCGTTGGTTGGAAACACGATCTCGATGCTTCGGCGCTGAAGGCCGACCCGATCGCCGAAATGGAGCGGATCTACAAAAAGGTCAGTGCGGAGTGCAAGGAGAACCCGGCCAGACTGGAGCAGGCCCGTCTCGAATTGGTGAGGCTTCAGCAGGGCGACGCGGAGAATCTCGGCATCTGGAGGGAAATGTTGAAGCTCTCGCAGGTCCAGTTCGAGACGATTTACTCGCGGCTCGGCGTGAAGTTCGATCACGCGCTCGGCGAGAGCTTTTATAATCCGCGGCTCAAGGCCATCGTGGACGAGTTGCGGGCGAAAGGGATCGCCCGGGAGACCGAGGGCGCGGTTGGCGTGTTTTCGGACGGCACGCTGCCGCCGAAGGAAGATCCACTCCTCATCCAAAAGGAGGGTGAGTGGGTGACGAACCCCTGCCTCATTCAGAAGAGCGACGGCGGCTTTAACTACGCCACCACGGACCTCGCTACGCTGGAATATCGCCTGCAGACCTGGCACCCCGACGAAATCATTTACGTCACGGACGGCCGCCAACAACTTCACTTCCGGCAGCTTTTCGCCGTGTTCCGACGCTGGCACCCCGGCGCGAAAGTGAAGCTGGCCCACGTCTGGTTCGGTTCCATTCTGGGCGAGGACGGCAAGCCGTTCAAAACGCGCTCGGGCGACACCGTGAGGCTGGCGGACCTGCTCGACGAAGCGGAAGAGCGCGGGTTCAGAATTGTTTCGGAAAAGAATCCGGAATTGCCGGAAGCGCAGCAACGCGAAATAGCCCGCGTCGTCGGCATTGGCGCCGTGAAATACGCGGACCTGTTGCCCAACCGGACAAGCGATTACGTCTTCAGCTGGGACAAGATGCTTTCGTTGCTGGGCAACACAGCGCCTTACCTTCAGTACGCCTACACTCGTGTCCGCAGCATCTTCAGAAAGGGCGGCGCAGAGAACGCGGAACTCGAAATACGAACCAAGGAATTCGCTCTGGCCGCGCCGGAGGAAATCGCGCTGGCCAAACACTTGTTGAATTTCGGCCTGGTTCTGGAAGCGGTCGCTGAAGAATATCGCCCGAACTATCTCTGCAATTATCTCTACGAACTCGCCGGCCGGTTTTCCGGATTCTACGAGAACTGTCCCGTCTTGAAAGCCGAGGAACCGGCGCGCACCACCCGCCTGGCACTGTGCGAGCTGACGGGTCGCGTGCTCAAGCAAGGCCTGGAGGTTCTCGGCATCGAGACGACCGAACAGATGTGATGCCGGCGCCAACGGGACGCCGTTTTTCACTTTATCGCCGGCCTCACGTCGGCTACAAAAAGCTCATGCAGCCCGGCAACGACGCTCCGACCTATAGCATTTGGGGAGTGGACAATGTCGTTTATGGTCCGGTCGATCTCCCCACCCTCGTCAATTGGGTCCAGGAAGAACGCGTCACGGCCGGGACCTGGATTCACCTGCACGACGGGGACGCGTGGCAGAAGGCGCCTCAGGTCCCGGAGCTCAAGATGTTCTTCCAGCCGACGTCCGGCCCCAGCGCCGCCGCCCCCAGGGTCTCCGCAGCGGACGGCACATCGGTGACTCTCAACCCGGGCGCGTTGCGGCGCGTCAAGATCCTTGCCGTGATGAACGACGAGCAGCTCGAACGCTTCGTTCAGTTCATGGAACTGCAGCCGGTCCGCCAATGGGAGGAGATCGTCAAGCAAGGCAGCCCGGGCGACGCGATGTATCTCGTGCTCGAAGGAGAAGTGCGCGTGCGGATGATGATCGCCGGCAAGGAAAGCATCCTGGTGACGCTCTCGGCCGGTGAATTCTTTGGGGAGGTCTCGCTGTTCGATCACGGCCCCCGTTCCGCCGACGTCATCGCCAACAGAGACGGCCTGCTGTTGAAGATACCCGCGGGGACCTTCCAACGTCTCGTCAACGAAGCGCCGGAACTGGCGGCGCCGCTCCTGTTCGCCATAAGCAAAACCCTGATTGCACGAATTCGCGCGGACAACAAACGGTACCGCGACTCGGTCGCGGTCGCACGGACGGTAAGTGAGTAATTCAAAGCCGCGATCCGTTCAGGCCTTGATGAACTGGTCGAGCGCAACGTAAAGTGTCGCCGCATCCGTCGAGTGAACACAATCGCCGCCTTCGGTCACCAGCCCAAACCCTCCGCCGTAGGCCGCGCCATTCACGACGCAGGCATCGGTCCGGTTCTTTGCCATCTGTTGTCGAGCCAATTCGATGACACCCGCGCGATCCCCGTCCAGTTCATACTTCCAACCGACGATCCGCGCGCGAGGAAACCAGGCGCGCAGGTCGGCGATGATTTTCGGCGTCGGTTGCAGTTCGGCCAGCAGACTGCCCTTGCGCGTCGATGTCTTTCGCTCGTCGCAGCCGATCAACTCGCCCCGTTCATTTCGTTCCCAGATTTTTCCGAAGGTAAAATCGCTGACCGCCGCCGCGTGAAACACAGCGCCGATCTCCTGCCCTGCGAACGCCTGCAATCGGGATCGCAAATCGGCCGTGGTCGTAAACGTATCGACCTGCCTGGCTTTTTGATCGCCTCGGTAGCTCGCGTAATAGCCGAGCAGAAGAATGACCTCATGTCCGTGCGCCGCCAGGAAGTTCGCCAGCCCGGAACCGAGTTGACCGGTCGAGAAATTCGTGAGCCTCCGCACTTCATCGAGCGGTTCGTAGCTCGGCCCGGCGGTCACCACGCATTTCATGAACGAAACCTACCGGAATCGGCATCCCGCTGTCGATGGTCGGCCTCCTGCGCAAAGAAGGGTCGCATCTCAAAATCTTGCAGCCTCGCGGATATTCGGCCGCTTCCTTCCCCCTCACCCCGGCCCTCTCCCTCAGGGAGAGGGAGCGACGACGCCCGGCCCTCTGCTTGACGAGCGTCTTTGGTTCTCGAACGCCGCTTCGGCTGTTCCCTCTCCCCAGGGGAGGGTCAGGGTGAGGGGGAAAGCAACCCACTCAGGTGCAGGGCTGAAACAAAGTACTGTGCCCTGCGCGGACCAGTTCCACCGATCATGATAAAACGATGCAAGAAAGATGGGCCTTGTGCGAAGGAGCGTCGCTAAACGCAAAAAGCGAGGGGGAAGCCTCGCTTTCATGAAGATATGGGCTGAGCTAAGACTGCTTCACCGGTGCCGCCGACATCTCTTTCTCCTTCACCGCGACGGCCCCCTTGCCGATGCGCTTGCGGAGATAGGTGAGCTTGGCGCGGCGCACGGAACCTTTGCGCTCCACCTCGATTTTATCGACACGGGGCGAATGCACGGGAAAGACGCGTTCGACTCCTTCACCGTAACTGATGCGGCGCACCGTGAACGTCTCGTTCAATCCGCGGCCGCGCTTGCCGATCACGACTCCCGTGAAAATCTGGATGCGTTCCTTGTCGCCTTCCACCACTTTGGTATGCACCCGCACAGTATCGCCCACGGAAAAATCCGTCGGGTTCTTGCGAAACTGTTCCGATTCAATCTTATCCAGTATTGCCTGATTCATAAATTCCTGTCTCGAGCGATGGCGCAACCAAGCGCCTGGCCAATGCCGCTCCATCACTCCATCACTCCATTACTCCGCACTTTTTCCAACATGTCCGGCCGCCGGTCCCGCGTCCGTTTCCTGGCCTGCTCCGCGCGCCACCGGACGATCTCCGCGTGGTTGCCGGAGAGCAGCACTTCCGGAACTTTCATGCCCCGGAACTCCGCCGGTCGCGTGTACTGCGGATACTCCAACAGCCCATGGCTGAACGATTCGTCGCGTGAACTCTCGTCGTCGCCCAGCACGCCGGGCAACAACCGCGTCACCGCGTCAACGATTACCATCGCCGGCAACGCGCCGTTCGTCAGGACGTAATCGCCGATCGACAACTCATCGTCGGCCAATGCTTCGCGAACGCGCTCGTCAAACCCTTCGTAACTGCCGCAAACGAGCAACAGATGTTTTTCCTGCGCCAGCTCGCGAGCGATCGCCTGGTTGAACGGCCGTCCGGCCGGCCCCAGTAGAATCACGCGCGTGGGGTCGCGCCCGAGGCTCTCCGTCGCTTCAAAGATCGGTTCGGGCTTCAACAACATTCCCGGCCCGCCGCCGAACGGCTTGTCATCCACGGTCCGGTGCCGGTCATGAGTGTAATCCCGTAAATTGTGGATCGTCAGGTCCAGCAGCCCCGCCTCGCGCGCCCGTTTGACGATGCTCTCGTCGAGCGGTCCCGCAAACATCGCGGGAAACAAAGTCAGAACATCGATTTTCATGTTCGGAGTCCGCTTCGTTCATCCGCGCCTCGCCACCCGGCCGCCGCGGAATAGAACTCCAGGCCTGCGCCTCAGTCTTCCGGCCGTTCTTCGACGATCTCGAGGTTGCAGCGGTGCCCCTTCTTCGCGCTGCCCACCTGCAACAAAGACCGGATGGCATGAATCGTCGCGCCCTGCTTCCCGATGATCTTGCCGATATCGGTCGGATGAAGGCGCAACTCATAGAGCGTCAATCCTTCGCGCTCTACGGGAGTGATGGTGACCGCGTCGGGCCTGTCCACCAGACCTTTCACCACATATTCGAGGAAGGCCTGCATAAGCCAACCGTGTACTAAACCGCCGCGGGGGCCGCCTTGGCGGCTTTCCTGATAAAACTCGCAACGGTATCGCTCGGCTGCGCGCCCTTGCTGATCCAGTACTTGGCGCGCTCATGATCGAGGACCACATTGTCACCCTTTTTCAACGGCTGATAGGTGCCGATTTCCTCGATGAACTTGCCGTCGCGCGGACTGCGACCATCGGCCACCACAATGCGAAACACAGGATTGTTTTTCGCCCCGACCCGCTTCATGCGTATTCTCACTGCCATAAATCACATTTCTTCAATCACAGCGGCCTTGAACGACACTCTGGCCGCGACGCCTTTCCGGCGCTTCTTCCAAAAGAGGGCAGAGCCTAGACACCGCATTTCGGGTTGGCAAGCCCTGTTTTCGGCTCTGTTTGAGCTCTCCCCAACCATTGATCACACCCCTTTTGAGTCTCTGAATAAGCGGTGAATTACCTGCCAATAAGACCGCGCAACTGCCGCTTGCGAATTCACACTATTAATGGTGTCGTCACTCGCATACGCGGCCGCATGGAAACCATTGAAACTCTCGAACTGCCCCTCGCTTACGCCAAAACGGGCGAGTCGAAATCGAAACCGTGCCTTTCGCTCGCGGATGAACTGAACGGTTTTCGCGAATTCGGCCAGCCGACACGAATGCTCGTGACCAGCGCGGTCGCGCCGGACGGAACGCCGATCTCCGTTCCCACCTTCGTCAATGAATTCTGGACCGCCCGACAGCGGCAGGCCAACCGCCTCCACGAAATCTCCTACCGCGCCTGCTTCAAACCGCAGTTGCCGCGGTTCTTCATCGAACGGCTCACGCAACCCGGCGATGTCGTTTATGATCCGTTCATGGGCCGGGGAACCACGCTGCTCGAAGCCGCGCTGCTCGGACGCGCGCCGTTCGGCTCCGACATCAATCCCCTCAGCATTGTGCTGACCCGACCGCGACTGCAGCCGCCCGAATTGGATGCGGTCGCCGCGCGCCTGACGGAGATCGACTTCGCGACCGCCGACGAATTCCCCGACGATCTGTTGGTCTTTTACCATGCGAAGACGCTCAAAGAGATTTGCGCGCTGAAGAAACACCTTCTCGCGCGCCGCGCGAACGAACGACTTGATCCGATAGACGAATGGATCAGCCTGGTCGCCCTGAACCGGCTGACCGGCCACTCTAATGGCTTTTTTTCCGTTTATACGCTGCCGCCGAATCAAGCGGTCTCCGTCAAATCGCAACAGAAGATCAACGAGAAACGCAATCAGGTGCCGCCCCACCGCAACGTCTCCGCCATTATCCTGAAAAAGTCGCGCATCCTCCTGTCCGAATGCGACCATTCGGTACGCGAGAGACTGGCCCGGATGGCTCCTCGCGCACTGCTGCTGACGAAAGCGGCCGACAGCACCCCGGAAATGCCGTCGGACTCGGTGCAATTGGTGGTGACGTCACCACCGTTTTTGAACGTGGTGCAGTACGCGACCGACAACTGGCTGCGCTGCTGGTTTCTCGGCATCGATCCGAAGGCCGTGAAGCTGACCGTGCCGCGAAAACTCGAGGACTGGCAGGCGGCAATGAACGGCGTCTTCCGCGAATTGCACCGCGTGCTGAAACCGGGCGGATACGTCGCCTTCGAAGTCGGCGAAGTGCACGGCGGGAAAACAAAGCTGGAGGAAACGGTGATTCCGTGTGGACTGACGGCCGGTCTCGAACCCGTGCTCGTACTGATCAACGACCAGAAATTTACGAAGACGGCCAACTGCTGGGGTGTGGACAACAACTTCAAAGGGACGAATACGAATCGGATTGTGATGCTGCGCAAGCCATAAAAACTCCTCCCGGCGACTTCGGAACTAAACGTTAATCCTTATCGTCCTTGGAATTGTCTTCGGACTGTCTCATCAGGATCCCTGCCTGTGCCGCGCAGAAGAAGCCCGCGACAAGACCGATGATTAATACTGTAAGGCTCGATAACCCTGGTGTGTGAGCCGAATACTTCGACGATTCAATTGCGAATCCCGCGTCCATCCACGCCACGAAACCTAAACTGGCGATGATCAAACCGACAACGGCTCCGACCATGAACAAGAGTGCTAGAATTGCGCAGTCGTGCTTACTCATCCAAGCATCACCTTGAGCGGTTGCCTCACCAGAGGACCTTTTAAGTCTGTCTCTGCGGCATCCGTAGCGAACCGCGTGACCGCGGCCCAGTCAACGACGCGGCTTACCGCAGTGGGACCGCCTCCGGACGGACAGCAGAGTCATGGCACCCACTCCCATTAAAACCCAGGTGGATGGCTCCGGGACGACGGCAAGGCTGGAATCCCGACCGGAAGGCTGGTTGGCCGGCAGAGGAGGGATTGGCGGGAACGGTACTCCGCCCCCCCGGCTTGATGCGTCCTGGATTTTCAGACCGACGACGCCGGAAAGGTCCTGCCAGGACGGTTGAACCTGAAAGTTGGATGGGGCTCCCCGGTCAAGAAACAGGCCCGGACGACCCGTCACCGCCGCGGCGAAGCCGGAGTCGGACGTGGTGGGAGAATCCCAAATCCTGATCATCACGACGCTGTCTGATGGGCGGGCGGTGACAACGTCGGGAAGAATCAGAGAAGCGGAAGGCATATTGTCAAAAGCACCGAACCACGGACCTATGCGGAACGACAGGCCGGGGGTAAGCGTCGGAGCGGAATTCACGCCGGAACGATCCGTCGTTCCCCCAGACCAGCCCGGGTTGGTTGTGAGAAGGGGATCCGTCCGGAGAGCCCCAATGCCTTCAAAAATGGGCCGGGAAATCAGGGGCGAACTCGGAACGAACGACACTGCCTCCTGGCCGAAAATCGCACCGGCTGACGCAAAAACGGAAACCGCACACGCGAGGAAATATCGTGACCTTTTCATTCGGATCCTTTGTGAACTGGTTTCGACGCTAGCAGTCCATGCTCCCGCAGACAAGACTTTTTGTGCGCCCGCGACGCCGGAGCCGGGGTGGCGTACCTCGAGACACCACCCCCACCAAGCCCGTTCGTCGTCGGAGCGCAGGTGTCCAACCTGCGTGTT
>DATEKZ010000381.1:0-3984 GCA_035277185.1 Verrucomicrobiia bacterium | reverse complement strand
TGATTGACTTGCCGGCTTTTGGAGTCAGAGATAAACCATGTCCGAAGAAGACGACCCGGTAAACCCCACGATTCCCGTTACCGACGGATTACCGCCCATGTTTCAACGAGTCATCGCCATTTCACCAGAATTCAAATGCATGGGATACATCGACGACAAGAACGTCTGGCGGCATGATTCGGACAACGCGGAAATCAAAGACGTGTTTGCCTGGAAAGAATGTCCTTGAGCGTCACGACACAAAAGTCCGCGCTGTTGACGCTGGGCTGTGGTTCCACCGGCGCACTGTCAAAGCTCATTTTACACCGAGCAAGTTTGACTTCTCCGCCTGAAACTCAGCGTCGGTGATGGCGCCGGATTCCTTGGCCCTCTGCAAGTCGATCAACTGCTGGCCGACAGTCACGTTCGGATTGCGATTGCCGATGGATGCGACGCACCCGCTGGCGAGCATCGCCGTCAGGAGCGCCCAACCGAGGGTGAGAACTACAGGTGCTCTTTTCATGGCGCTTTGGAATAGGCAATTTAAGGCCTCAGGGCAAGTCTTTGGTGTTGCGCGGCGATTTGCGGACTCGATCTCTCATAACAACGCGAGTACCCAGGTGAGGAACAGAAGTGCTCCGAACAAAATGCCGGCGCCTACGTTGTTCTTCGCAGAACTCAGTCTCCTGCCCGCAGCTGTCGTCAGCAGGCCCCCGAACAGCAGTCCTGCAGCGAAGCCGCCCAGGTGCGCGAGCACGTCCGTCGCCGGGTCGGGACCGACGCCGAGCAGCACGAAAAGCATGAGGCCGGCAGAAAGTCCGGCAACGATGTATTTCGCAACGAAGGGCCGCCCGCGGCGGAACGACAACGACTGAATGGCCAGCAGGCCGAGCGCGCCCATCACCATGCCGGAAGCCCCGCAGCCGCGATACGGTTCGGCATGGAGCAGAACGCCAAGAACATTTCCCGCCGCGCCACACAGATACGCCGCGAGCAACCCGCGACCGGCTCCATAACGACCCATGGCGAGACCGAGCAGGACGAATCCGATGGTCAGGTTTGCCATCAGATGCGCGAGGTCCCTGTGGAGGACGACGGCGGTGAAAAGTTGCCACCACGATCCTTTCAGAACAGCCTGACTGTGCAGGGTTCCCGCCGTTTCCAGGTGTGTCGAAGGAATGCCGCTCAACCCATAGAACAAGACCAGCAGCAAACACCACATCACCGCGCCGCTGTGGAACGGAAAGTCCGGCCAGGGCAACCGGTGTTGCCAGCGCCAGCCACGGTTCTCCCGCCGGTACTGCAGGAGAATCTCCGTTGCCCGGTCTCGGTTGAGAGAGTCAACTGACAAACCCCAGCCATTCCCGGACTCCTCAATGACGCAGTCGATCTCTTGACTTAACAGTACCAGACTCCAATCCATCGCCTGACGCCGGCTGCGCGCGGGAATCACGGCGCGGGTGGATTCGCCGCTTGTCACTTCGGGATGGTTCTGATAGTCAATCGTGCCCAGACAGGTTCGGAACTGAACTTATGTGTTCCAGCGGGTTTGGCAACGTCCGATTCACCGGCCTCCTTTTCTCCCTCCATTTCCCAATGCATGGCGCCATTTGCAGGGTGAATGTTGGAATCGATTATGCTGGTTTCAGGGCCATGCCGGTGACGGCTGAACCGACCGGGGTATGGGGCGACCGGCAGGCCGCGATGCGTCGTTTGGGTTAGTTATGAACGTGATTCAACCTAATTGCCGGGTGCAGTTCACGGCGGAAGACGTGGACTTCATCATCTCGGTGCTTGGCCCCCGGGCGGGCACCCCCGAGTGTCTGGTCGGGTTGCTGGCCGACGAGGAGACACGCGATCTGATTCTGGACGACGAAACCTTGTATCGCGCCATGCTCGAGCAAAGAGGTTGCCTGCGGGTCTCCCTGCATTTGTATTTCTATGTTCTGGTCCGCAATGTGTTCAAACGGTCCGGCCTCGACGAGCGATCGGTTGCGGACTACGTCGCGGAAGTGCTCGCAGCGTTTTCGCAATACGAACGCACGCGATGCGTGGTGCCGGGAAAGCCGGAGCCCTTGGATTACTTCTTCGAGATGCTCGCGGCGCTGCGGACGGCGGACGACTACACCAGTTTTTATATCCGGGCGCATATCGGAAATCACTCGCTCTTTCTCGCCGGGGTCTTTCCCGAACGCATTCGCCATCGATCGGAGTCACGGGGTTTTCCGGACCTGAAATACTACGAAGAACTGGGCCGGATGAACTATCGCGTGGCCAGCGATCATCGCCTGGCGCGCAAGTACGATCTGGCGCCCATTTTCAGCACGCTGGCGGAACGTTTTCAGGCGACCCGCCTGGCGTTGAATGACCTGACCGACCGGTTGCTCTCCCTCGGCGACCCGGATTATCCGGTCGCAAAACTTCTCGGCCAGCCCGGCGGCGCGAACTGATCGGCGATTTGCGCTATTTCAACAGTCCCGCCTGCTGCGCCGCTTTGCGTGATTCATCCGGGGAGATGTGGTGAACCGCGCGCCAGCCTCGCCCTGATGCCGTCTTCACGTTTTCCAGGCGATCGTCAAAATACAACAAACTTGCGCCTCGCCGGCCTGTCGTCGCTTCGACCACGTCATACAAAGCGTCGTCGGGCTTCATCGAACCGTGTTCGTAGGACAGAATGTACCCGTCGAAGTCGCCAAAAAACGGAAATCGGCTTCGGATATGGCCGACCGCCAGTTCGTTCGTGTTGGAGAAAATGAACGTGGGAATCCCCGCCCGGCGAAGCTCGGAATGCAGGCGCACCATCGGTTCGATCGGCGTGAAGATGTCGGCGAAAGATTCAGTGAATTCCTGGAGCGTACCGTCGAAACCCGTCGTGGACCGGACCTCGGCGAAGAACTCCTCGCGGGACATGCGTCCGGTCTCAAAGCGAAAGAGCAGGGGAGAGTGGTCGATGGAGGCCTGGATGTCCGGGGCGGTCATCCGCGCCCGCGCGGCGATTCGGTGCGCCGCAATGCTGTAGTCGAAGTCAACGAGGACTTTGCCCAGATCGAATATGACAGCTTCAGGCGGGGCCATATCAGGCAAGTTCGCGCCGGCCTTCGAGCGCCCGACTCAAGGTCAGTTCGTCGGCATATTCCAGTCCGCTGCCGGCAGGCAGACCGTGGGCGATGCGCGTGGTCTTCACGCCTCTCCCGGAAAGGCGTTTGGCCAGATAAAAACTCGTCGCGTCTCCTTCGACATCGGTTCCCAAAGCGATGATGATTTCCTTGATTGATTCGTTTGCGAGACGCGCCTCCAGGTCGGTGATCCGCAGGTCCTCCGGTTCGACACCGTTCAGGGGCGAGATTTTCCCGCCGAGCACGTGATATTTGCCGTGATAGGCGCCGGATTTTTCGATGCTGAGGATATCCACGGGCTGTTCGACCAGGCAAATCATCGAGCTATCCCGCCGCGCGTCCGCGCAGATGGCGCACGGCTGTTGCTCGGTCAGGGCGCCGCACACGTTGCAAAGTTGAATCCGCTCCCGCGCCGTCAGAATCGCCTGAGCCAGGCGCCGGACGGTATCCACGTCGGATTGAACGAGGTGAAGGGCAATCCGTTCCGCCGATCGCGGACCGACACCGGGGAGTTTGTTCAAGGCCGTGATGAGGGCGGCGATGGATTCGGGATGCGAAGGCATGATGCCGTCAGACATCTGTCGAGAACGTTGCCACGCTTCGGCAAGTCACGTTCACATCAGACCGGGCAGGCTGAACCCGGAAGTGACCTTGCCCATTTCGGCGGTTGAAATCTCCTTGGCCTGAGCGAGCGCGTGATTGGCGGCCGTGAGCACCATGTCTTCGAGCAATTGCGCGTCGGACGGGTTGATCGCCTGCGGATCGATCCGGATGGAGGCCAGGCTACCATCGCATTTGGCGACGACCTTGACTGCGCCGCCGCCGCTCGTGGCTTCGACCGTGCGGGCCGCGAGCTGGCCCTGGACCTCTTCCATCTGTTTCTGAATGC
>DATEKZ010000380.1:0-2424 GCA_035277185.1 Verrucomicrobiia bacterium | reverse complement strand
AGGGGAAAGGACCCATTCGGACCGCGCCGTGCTTTCCTCTTGGACCTGGCGCGCGAGCATGGCCCCCAAGGCCGCATGGCATTGAGTCATTCATCAATTCAAGCCTCCGGCTTTGCCGGAGGTGGGTGACTGGCGCGTCTTTGCCAATAGCTCTTTCATCTCGGCCAGCGTTTTAGAATATTTCGGGTCGTTCGCCAGATTGGTGAACTCGCGCGGATCCTTGTCGTGGTCGTAAAGCTCGACGCCTTTCCTCCCCTCGTCCCATTCTGTGTAGCGCCATCTCTCCGTGCGGACGCTGTAACCCATGAAACGGTTTTGTCCGCTGCCGCGCGTAACTTGCGTGTAGGCCGGCTTGTTCCATTGCGCCTTCGGCTCGTCGAGCAGCGGCCGCAGGCTCCTCCCGTGCAAACTGGACGGCGGAGTCATGCCACAGAGTTCGGCCAGGGTCGGATAAATGTCCAGCAATTCGACCGTGCGTGCGGAAGCCTTGCCTTTGGCCTTGGCCGCGGGCGCGGCGATGATCAAAGGCACGCGCGCGGATTCCTCGAACAGACTCATCTTCATCCATTGGCCATGCTCGCCGTTGAGGTATCCGTGATCGCTCCAGAAAACGATGATCGTGTTCTCCGCCAGCTTCAGCCGGTCGAGCGCGTCGAGCAGCCTGCCAAGTTGGGCATCCATGAACGTGATCGAGGCATAATAGGCCTGAAGCGCCTCGCGGAGTTGCTGCTCACTCAGTCCCCAGTTCGGCGGTCGGGTCCACTGCGCCGGCTCCGGGATGTCCTTGAGATCGTTCGGCGGATCTTTCGGGAGTTTCACCTTCTGCAGCGGATATAAATCGAAGTATTTCTTCGGCGCCACATAGGGGCAGTGCGGGCGATAAAATCCGACCGCGAGAAAGAACGGCTTGTCCTTGGTCTCTTCCAATAACCGAATGGCTTCAGTCGCGGCCTTTCCGTCCGTTTGTTCTTCGTCGGCGCCGTCGGCGGCGAGGAAGGAAAGCGAACTGCCCAGGCCACGTTTCGGCGTGTGGTTGATCAGCTTGCCTTCCTCATCCTTGTCGCGGCCGCGTGGGTTGATGACCCGGTCCCATGATTGGGGATCGTCCAGCCCGGTGGTGCCGATCTGGCCGGGCACACCGTAGTGAAAGATTTTTCCGACCCGCGCGACGAAGTACCCGTTCTGGCGAAACATTTGCGGCAACGTGACCGCGTTCGAGAGGGCGGTCTTCCGAAAATCCGTTTGCAGGTTGTAGATGCGGGTCGTGTCGGGTCGCAAGCCGGTCAGGAGCGAGACGCGGCTCGGACTGCAAAGGGGGAATTGATTGTAAGCCCGATCGAACCGCATGCCGCGTTTCGCCAAACGATCAATGTTCGGCGATTTCACCAACGGATGTCCGTAGCAGCCGAGGGCGTTGTTCAGGTCATCGGACGCGATGAAGAGGACGTTGGGTTTTCGATCGGCCGCGTTTGCCGCCGCCTTGGACTCGATCGGGCAGAAGACCAGGGTGAGGAGTGGCAGCAGGGGAAAGAGGGGTGTTTTCATCGATCAATTCTAGAGGTCCGCGAGGGTTTTTTCGATCAATCGCGGAACGTACTCCGACAGTTTCTGCGGAACGCCCGGCGCGGAGGTCGGCAACGCCTTGATGGCATCCTTCACGCCGGCGGCTCTTGTGTCCAATTCGTCGAGTGCGTTCAAGGCCTGGACAGCGATGTAAACGCCGTTGCGATCCATGGGCGCCAGTTCCATAAGCGCCGCGAGCGATCGTTTCAGATCGGCTTCATTGCCGAACTTGCCCAGCGCCTCCGCCGCGACGATGCGGACGCTTGGCGACGCGTCGGAGAGCGCATTTCGGAGTTCGTCCAGCGCGGCTTCAACGGCGTTACGGCCCCGCATCAACAGGCCGGAGGCCGCCCAGTAGCGAACGGCGCTGTCCGTGTCACTCAAAGCCTTCTTCAACCTTGGCAAATCTTCCGTCTTCAGCATTGACGCCAGATCCGCGGTTTCAAAGACGTGCCTGAGCGGATACATCTTGTCGTTTCGTCCGAGTTCGTAAGGCGTCGATCCAGTCGAACGGCTGTGCAATTCGGCCTCAGGCAGGAAACCAAGATCGTGGGTTTCGATCACGAAATCCATGAGCGCTTTGCGAAAGCGTTTGAGCCGGGTTTGATGCTCTGGCGAGTTGGCCAGGTTGCGCACCTCATGAGGATCGCTCGCCATATCGTAAAGTTCTTCGGCTGGTTTCGGTTCCCAAAAAAATGTTTTCGGGGGTCG
Source organism: Verrucomicrobiia bacterium (assembly GCA_035277185.1). GTDB lineage: Bacteria > Verrucomicrobiota > Verrucomicrobiia > Limisphaerales > AV2 > DATEKZ01. Next base: position 150 of record DATEKZ010000380.1, on the reverse strand, counting down.
CAGTTGGCCTTCGTCATACAATTGCTTCCATGCCCGGGTCGTTGGAGTTTGGAACATGTAGTCGATGTGCTGGCCGTAGATCCGGTGCGGTATGTAGTTGCGGATGTAATGGTATCGCTCGTCCCGCACCGTGCGAACGAGGTCGATGCG
>DATEKZ010000379.1:0-3926 GCA_035277185.1 Verrucomicrobiia bacterium | reverse complement strand
TTTCGAGATTTCCCGGGAACGGGCCGTTGACCAGGAAACCGCGTAACCGCCGCCGCCCGCGCCCGACATGGCTCCCGGCAAGCCGACTCCGGATTGGGCACGGCCCGGGCGGAATGTCGAACCAGCCGGCGCAATCCCCGGGGTGTTGGCCGCTGCTGGCGGCGCCGCTTCGAGCGGCGCGACTGCTTGCGCCGATCCATCGGTGGACAGGGCGGCGGCTGTGAGAAGAATGAGCAGAGGGGTGGACGTGTTCATATTTGTTCCTTTGTCGTTACGGTTGATTGGTGTCACGGACAGACGTGTTGTCCGCGGCGAAATGCCTCAAGCCCTGCCGCGTGCGGCGAATTTCGTCATCGGCGAAGGCAGCCACGGTCTCCAGATCCTTTCGCAACGCGACGTAATCGGCGGCGTGCCGTTGCTGCAGACGATCGAGTTGTGCAAGCATCGTCTGTTGATCCTCCGCTCGCGCCTCGTTCAGGACTTTCACGAACTCGCCGAACAGACGGCGCGACTCCACCGATGAAACCTCTGCGGCGCCGGCGAGCGCCTGGCTCGACGCGTTGGTCAGTTGCGCCTGAAGTTCATTGGAAATTTGCGCGCGGTTCGCCGCCAGCGCCGCTTGTAACTCCTCGCGCAGCCCGGCGGTGTCGTGTGCCGTCGCCGACCATCGTCCGATGCCGAACCCCATGCCCAACACCAGCGCGGCGGCAATTCCCCATTTGAGAGCCGGCTCCAGCCATTCGGGGCGCGAACGCCGAAGCGGCGGGAGTTTCCAGCGGTCCAACCGCCCGATGCTTCGCTGCCAGCCGGCGACTTCCGCCGCGCACTCAGGGCAGCTCTGCAGATGCACGGACAATCTCTTTTGCGTTTCCGGCGATGCCTCACCATCGAGGTAAGGCACCCACTCTTCGTGTTTGGGATGGTTCATAATCAACAATTCGTTTTCACAGCCAGTGAGGAGAGGAGGCGGGCTGAATCCGCCGTGGCCGGCGGGTCCGGGCAGGTTCCGGAGGTCCTCCTCGCATTAGCAGCCGCGCGGTCCCGGGCCTGGCTGGTTTCCGGTCGTTCCGGGCCGAATTGCGGTTCCAACAGGCGCGTCAATTGCGCCAAACCCTCCGCGATACGGGAGTTGACGGTGCCATCGGGGACCTCCAGCACTTCCGCAATCTCGCGCAACTTCAGGCCTTCGTAATGCCGCAATACGAGCACGCTCCGATAAATTTCGGGCAGGCGCAGCAACGCACGCCGCACCAGTTCGCCTTCCTCTCGCGCGGCCAGATGCGCGTCCGGCGCGGCTTCGTCCGCTAAATACTCTTTCAATGCGGCGACGCTTTCGCTGCCGTCGTTCTCAAGGGATTCTTCGCCCCGGCGATGTCTTCGACGCAGTTCGTCGTAACAGAGGTTCAACGCGATCCGCCACAGCCACGTCGAAAGCTTCGCGCCGGGCCGGTACTCCCGGCGTTTTTCAAAGAGCCGGGCGAAGGTTTCCTGTTTCAGGTCTTCGCCGCGATGCGGGTCGCCGGTCATGCGCGCGCAGAGCCGGTAGATCGGTTCCTCCCACCGTTCGACGAGCCGGGCAAAGGCGCTGTGATCGTCCTGCGTCTGGACCCGCCACATCGCCTGTTCGTCGGTCATCGAGAACAGCGATGACAAAAGATTTCCTTTGGCCATGCCTATCTCAGATTGACCCGCGTGCCGGACATACCATTCTAACGCCGCATCTGTTCGCCGGTTTCTCAAGAACCGGCTCAAGGGGTGATACGCCCGCGCCGGCGCTTTTCGTCGGTCAAATGGCGGGATTCAACAGCGTCAATTCCGATTCGTAGCAGCCGACGTAAGGAGGCTCATTCTATTTCGGCGGAGGAAGTTGGAGCCTCCTTACGTCGGCTGCTACGGTTCATGGCCTCCGCAATGCGCGAGCCTTGATCGATTGTAGTATGGACGAGAGCCGTGGAATCGGGCATTTATATGATTCATCGTGCAGTCAGCCATCAAAATATTTGACCGTGTGCACCGCGGGGTCTGCGTGGTTCTGGTCGGTGGCGGCTTCGGGTTTCTATCGCCGTCCGCCCCGGCGGCCAACGGGGACGCTGCCAGCCTGCCGCCCGCCGCACAACGCAAAGTGGATTTCACCAGGGACATCCAGCCCCTCCTCGCAGATCGTTGTTATCAGTGTCATGGGTCGAAGAAGCAGGAATCGGCGTTGCGCCTGGATGTCAAAGCGAGCGCATTGAAAGGCGGTGACCACGGGCCGGCGATCGTGCCTGGGAAAAGTGCGGGCAGTCTCATGGTCCAGGTGCTGGCCGGCGTTCACGACGAACTCGCTCCAATGCCAAAGAAGGGCGACAAGCTGACGCCGGAACAGATTGGTCTCGTCCGCGCCTGGATCGATCAGGGGGCGGATTGGCCCGAGACGACGAATGCCGACGCGAAGGATCCGAAGCAGCATTGGGCATTCAAAGCGCCCGTACGCCCGACGGCGCCTGAAGCGAAAAACCGAAAGTGGATTCGTAATCCTATTGATAACTTCGTCGTCGCCCGTTTTGAGAAGGAAGGTCTGAAGCCATCGCCGGAGTCGGACCGGATCACTTTGTTGCGCCGACTGAGTCTCGATCTGATTGGTTTGCCGCCAACGATTGAAGACGTGGACGCATTTCTCGACGACAAGTCGGCGAATGCCTACGAAAAGCAGGTGGAACGCCTGCTCGGCTCACCGCATTACGGCGAGCGCTGGGGACGCCAGTGGCTGGATGCGGCCCGCTATGCGGACTCGGACGGCTTCGAGAAAGACAAGCCGCGCTTTATCTGGTTTTACCGCGACTGGGTGATCAATGCGTTGAATCGCGACCTGCCGTACGATCAGTTCATCATCGAACAGATTGCGGGCGATCTTCTTTCCCAAGACCCCAAATCCAAGACCCAAGACCCGACCGTCGCCACCGGTTTCCTCCGCAATGCGATGCTCAACGAGGAAGGCGGCGTGGATCCGGAGCAGTTCCGAATGGAAGCGATGTTCGACCGCATGGACGCCATCGGCAAAAGCGTCCTTGGCCTCACGATCCAGTGCGCGCAATGCCACAACCACAAGTTCGATCCGATCAAACAGGAGGAGTATTACCGGATGTTCGCGTTCCTGAACAACGATCACGAGGCTTCCACGGTCGCTTACACTCCCGAGCAGCAGATGCAGATCGGCAATCTCCTGCGGCAGATGAAGGACCTCGATGAGGGATTGCGTCATCGCACGCCGGACTGGCAGGAGCGAATGGCAACATGGGAGGCCTCAGTGAAAGACGACCAGCCGGACTGGGTAGTGGTCGAGTGCCGCAATACGGGCGACAACGGTGAGCGCTTCTATTACTACGCCGACGGCTCGATCCGCGCCGCGAGCTACGCGCCGACCACGTGGACGGCTCATTTTCGCGGCACGAACAACCTGCCGTTCATCGGCGCATTCCGCGTGGAACAACTTCCCGATCCCAACCTTCCCTGCGGCGGCCCCGGCCGCTCGATCAAAGGCATGTCGGCATTGAGCGAGTTCAAGGTGGAGGCGGTGGACCTGCAGAATTCGACCAATAAAGTCGAAGCCAAATTCGCGAAGGCAACCGCCGACTTCGCGAACGCGGAAAGACCGCTCGAGGCCGAGTTCCAGTCGGAGAACCGGAAACGGGGCGGTGGCGACAAGCGTGTTTACGGTCCGGTCGATTACGCGATTGACGGCAAAGGCGACACCGCCTGGGGCATCGACGCCGGCGCAGGCCGGCGCAACGTGGCGCGCAAAGCGGTCTTCATTCCCGAAAAACCCATCGCGTTCACCAACGGCGCGGCGCTCATCTTCCAGCTTCAACAGAACCACGGCGGCGACAACTCGGACGACAACCAGAACCACAACCTCGGCCGCTGGCGGATCAGCGTCACCGGCGCGA
>DATEKZ010000378.1:0-2419 GCA_035277185.1 Verrucomicrobiia bacterium | reverse complement strand
CATGTCGCATATGCGACATGATTTAGGTACGCTCAAAATCCCTGCAACTCCCGCCCAGGGGCTCAAATAGCGGGCGAATGTCCCCGCCAGCTGTACAAGACTTGAGATGCGCCCATCGCAGCCTCTGGCCCAAGGGAATTGCTTCACGCCGAGATTCTCGTATTGTACCGGCGCATGCGCACGAACTTGCGGCTTCTCGTGATATCCACATTCGCCGTCATTGGCTCTTCCCCCGTCCCGAGCGCCGGTGCGTCTCTCGGCGACGCCCCGACGGCGCCCACTCCCGAAGAGGTGGCAAGGTTGCCCCGACGCGGCATTTCCAAACACGGCCCAACCGGGCCGTTCACGGTGAATACCGCCAATCGTGAGGAGTCCCGGAACTTCTTTAACACGGTGTACGCAGCGTCGGAAGGATTCTCCCTGGGATGGGATGGGGACGTGGCGAGTTGCGCGCGCGGCACGACGACACCGTCGTTCAAGGATCTGGCGTTGACGCGCATCAACTACTTCAGAGCGATGGCCGGGGTACCCGCGGGGATCTCGTTCAACAGCGGGAACAACGACAAATGCCAGGAGGCGGCGCTGATGATGAGCGCCAACAATTCACTCAGTCATTTCCCGCCGCCTTCCTGGGTTTGTTACACGCCTGAAGGCGCCGATGCTGCCGACAGTTCAAATCTGGCCATCGGGAATGCCGGTCCGGACGCCATCACCGCCTACATGGAAGACTTCGGCGGCAACAATGCGGCCGTGGGCCACCGGCGCTGGATCTTCTATCCGCAAACACAAATCATGGGTACGGGGGACATTCCGGAGACGACCAGCTTCAATTCGGCCAATTCGACCTGGGTCTTCGATGGGCATTTCAGCGATCCTCGTCCAACCACACGATCGGGTTTTGTCAGTTGGCCGCCGGCGGGCTATGTGCCGTACCAGGTGGTCTTCGCCCGCTGGTCGCTTTCGTATCCCGGGGCGAACTTCGGCAGCGCCACCATCACGATGACCAGCAACGGGGTGAGCGTCGCCACCGTGAAAGAGACGGTGAGCACGGGTTCAGGTGAGAACACCGTCGTCTGGTATCCCGGCGGAATGAACCCCAACCAGTCCCAGTCGTCTCCCTGGCCGCGTCCCGCAACGGACACGCTGTTCCAGATCAACGTCCAGAACGTCACTGGCAGCGGTGTTCCGACGAGCTTCAGTTACACAGTGACGGTGATGGATCCGCAGGTCCCGGGACCGGACACGGTGGTGCCAACCGTCGCGGGTCCGGATCAACCGGCAGTCAACCAGGCTAACAACTACACGTTCACTGCGGTCCCGGGTGCCACTGGCTATCAATGGCGACGCGCCCAACGCGCGGCATTTACGGCGGTCGAGGGCGCGGAGAACGGGCTGACGGATTTCACGGCGAACACCTCGCCGGATTACAACGCCGTCGTCAACAGTCCGACGGCTTCTGGTAGCGCTGCCTTCCACCTTGCCCATCCGACGCCGCCGACAGACCAGTTTCTGACTTACAATCGTGTTCTGTTACCGGGCAGCGGCGCCCAGATGCAATTTAGAAGCCGGTTGGGGTGGGCGACCCCAACTCAAGTCGCAAGAGTTCAGGTGTCTTTGGATCAGGGAAGTTCCTGGCAGGACGTTTACGCCCAGGCCGGCAGCAACGAACAGGGTGAAACGTCCTTTTCGATCCGGACCGCTTCGTTGGCCAGCTTTGTCGGGCGATCCGTTTTGGTTCGGTTCAATTACGATCACACGGGCGGCCAGTACTTTCCTCAAACAAGCTCCGGCGTCGGATGGTACATCGACGACATCTCATTCACTGACACGGAGGAATTAACCAGCGCCGTGGTCACCGACATCGCGTCGGGCACCAGCTTTGCTTTCACACCGGCGCAGCCCGGCGATTACGCGCTCGATGTCCGGGCCGAGGTTTACGACGCCTTTCACCTGGAATGGGGCCCCATCAAACGCGTCACCGCCTCCGCGTCGGCAACGCCCGTTCTCACGATCATCGGCGCGCCGGCCCTGTCGGGCGGCCAGGTCCAGATTGATTTCGATGTGGCGAATTATCAGACGGGGATGAGTTTTCAGTTGTTGAAAGCGACCGACGTGACCTCCGGTTTGACGCCGGACAGCTCGGCGTCGTTCCAAACGATCATCGCGAATTCCAGATTCCGTTTTACGACTTCGACGGACGGCGCACCCCTCACGTTCTATCGGGTGCGGACGAATTGATCGCGGCTTCGGAGCGCGCGACGTCCCGGCGCGCAGCAGGTCCGCGTGTCTCTGACAGCTTCGAATTATTCCAGGCCCAACCACACTGTCGAGGCTGCTGCGACCGGGACCGCTCGCGCCTTTCCCGGCGGGATGAGAGCGTTCGACGCGTGCGCGAGTTTTTCGGACCGCGGCCTTCCAG
>DATEKZ010000377.1:0-19622 GCA_035277185.1 Verrucomicrobiia bacterium | reverse complement strand
CGGAATCTTCCGCGTCGGCGGCTGAAAGCCCTTCCATTTTGATTCCGGCAACAGCTCCGGCACGCGGCCCGCGAGGAACAGCTTGCCTTTGTCGCCGACGAATAAGGAACCGTTCTCGGGAAACTTCTCGCCGGCGGATAATTCAGCCAGCTCCTTGGGCGGAAGTTTGCCGCCGTCATACCAGGTGAGCCCGACCGGCGGAAGGTTGCCCCGCGCGCCAAATTGATACCGGACGATGGACCAACTCGGCGCGGTTTCATTGTTCACGGGCGATGATTGCGCCTCGACGGACTCGGGTTGGCCGAGGTCGAGCGCCCAGAACGCCGCGTCGATGATGTGGCAACCCATATCGCCGAGCGCGCCGGTGCCAAAGTCCCACCACCCGCGCCACTTGAACGGATGATAAGCCGGGTGATATGGCCGCTCTGGTGCCGTGCTCAACCACAGGTTCCAATCGATGCTCGGCGGAACCGGCGGCGTCTCGGCCGGACGGGCGATGCCCTGCGGCCAGATCGGCCGGTTCGACCACGTATGGACTTCCTGCACGTTGCCGATCACGCCCGCGCGGACCCAATCGACGGCCGAGCGCAGGCCCTCGCTGGCGTGGCCGCCATTGCCCATTTGCGTGGCGACCTTGTGCTCGCGCGCGGCGCGTGCGAGCTGGCGCGCCTCGTAGATGTCGTGCGTCAGCGGCTTCTCACAATAGACATGTTTCCCAAGCTTGATGGCCGCCATCGCCGCCACCGCGTGCGTGTGATCGGGCGTCGTCACCACCACGGCGTCAATGTCCTTTTGCTCGAGCAACTTCCTGAAATCGCGATATCTCTTTGCGCCCGGGTGTTTCTGGCCGGCGGTGTTGAGGAAGTTTTCGTCCACGTCGCACAACGCCACGACATTCTGGTCGGCGAGGTTCTTGAGGTTCTCGGCCCCTTTGTTCCCGACGCCGATGAACGCGACGTTGACTTTGTCATTGATCGAGCCGGCGCGGAGAACATACGGCCCGGCAAAAGTGGCGGCGCTTGCGGCCACCGCGCCGGAGTAAAGGAAGCGACGGCGAGTGATGAAAGTCTTAGGCATGAGATAATGGCTAAACCCGCACCGCCATGAGGGCAAGGAGAATTTCGGGTGGGCGACGGACGGCTTCCTTGTCTTTTGGGGTCAACTGCGGTTAGCTTGCCGGCGTGATTTACGACGCGTCGCTGGACGAGTTGCTGCAAAAGGTGTGGAACGGGAAACGGATTGATCCGGCCGAGGCCCGGCGGCTTTATCACCTGCCACTCGAAGAGTTGGGCGCATTGGCTGACCGCCGCCGTCAACTGGCCAAATCGGATGCTTACGACGGCCACGGCAACGAGGTCGTCACCTACATCGTCGATCGGAACATCAATTATACGAACGTCTGCAACGTCTATTGCAAGTTCTGCGCGTTTTACCGGGTGGAGGGTGACGACGACGCCTACGTCATCACGCACGACGAGATCGACCGGAAGATTGAAGAAACGGTCGCGCTTGGCGGGACACAAATCCTGATGCAAGGCGGTCACCATCCCAAACTCTCGATGCAGTGGTATCTCGACCTGCTGTCGCACATCAAGGGCAGGTTTCCCCGGGTGAATATTCACGGGTTCAGCCCGAGCGAGTTCATTCATTTCCGGGAAGTCTTCCAATTGCCGCTCGAGGAGATCATCTCGAAGTTCAAGGAAGCCGGCCTGGGGTCCATTCCCGGCGGCGGCGGCGAGATCCTTGTCGATCGCGTCCGTAAGCGCATCTCGCCGCTCAAAGCCATGAGCGACGACTGGTTGAGCGTCATGGAGGTCGCGCATCGGCTCGGACTGAATTCGTCGGCAACGATGATGTTTGGTCACGTCGAGACGGTAGAGGATCGGATTGAACACCTGGAACGGGTGCGGGCGCAGCAGGACAAGACGAAAGGCTTTACCGCGTTTATCGCCTGGACGTTCCAGGCGGAGAACACGAAACTTAAAGCCCCCACCGTCGGAGCGCACGAATATCTGCGGATGCAGGCGCTCAGCCGGGTTTACCTCGACAACATCCCGAATATTCAGAGCTCGTGGGTTACGCAGGGGTTGGACATCGGACAGGTGGCCCTCAAGTACGGGGCAAATGATCTGGGCAGCATCATGATCGAGGAGAATGTTGTGTCCCAGGCGGGAACGACCTTCCGCATGACCGTCGCAGACATGCGGCGGCTCATTCAGGACCTCGGTTACGAAGCGCGCCAGCGGGACAACTGGTATCGGTTGATCGGTTGAGATCGGCCGAGTGACGTTCCAGGCGCCGCGAAATACTACCGCGCCGTCCCACCCTCAAGGTTGCCACTTCTCAGCACCGGCCGGCGCATTTGAAGCCTTTCAATGCGTTCTTTTTTGCGGCTTAGGCTTGTTTCCTGCCGAACAATTTTTGTAAGACTCATGTTGGGCGAAGGGTCGGGCGCATTCACACACGGGTCGAATGGCGCGGGATAAATTGGCTGGCGTGAATCGGCATGGATTTAATATCGTCGAAAGCTACACCTATGCGACCGTTCGGAGTTTTCCTTTGGCGCAACGTTCCTTTGTTGCTGGCAATCTTTTTGGCAGGTTGCCGGAGCACGACGAAGTCCACGCCCGCCCGGTCCGCGACCACGCCCGAGGCGAAGGAGGCGGCTGCGAAGCCGGCGCCGGCCGCCCCGACACCCGCGGCCTCCAGCCCGACCAATGCGCCCACCGCCGAGGTCGCCCTTCCGAAGCTCACTTACAGCGCCGCTCATGACGCCGAATTCAAGGCGATCTTCGATCTGGCAGCGAAATCCAAGTGGGAGGAAGCCGAGACTCGGGCCTCCCGTCTTTACGAAGCCGACCCCCAGGACGCGTCGGTGCAACGGCTCATGAGCTGGGTCACCAAGCAGCGGAAACTGCGCCGCCAACAGGCCGTGGAAGACAAGATCCGCGAGATCGACGCCAACAACTCCGTCTTCAATCCCACCATTCCGGATTTGCTCAAAGAGAAGAAGGACCGCGGCCTGCCGCCCCGCAAAGACGTGCGCGACGCGGTCGAGCAAATCGACTCGACACCGTATGTGCCCGACAGTTACGGCAAGACCGTTTACCGGCAGGGCGCGCTGTTCGACCTGGAAACCGAGCAGGGTCGCATGTCCAGGATTCTCGACAAGGAGATTTCGGTGCATCTGGACAACGTGACGCTGGAAGCGATCATCTTTAACGTCGGCCAGGCAGAAGGCATCAATTTCGTCGCCGACAAATCGCTGCCGGCTTTCAGCCAGAAACTGAGCGTCAACCTGAACAAGGTCAATCTGCGCGAGTTTCTTCGGTACATTTCCCGCAACCTCGATGTTCAGTTCCAGGTGGGAACCGACCTGATCTGGATTGTGGACGCGAAAGACCCGAAGAAGCTGCAGGAGGAAACACGTTTTTACCGGTTGAAGAAAGGCTTTGTGCTGCCGGCCCAGTTCGGTCCCACTCAGGTCACGCAAACGAAACAGGTCAACCCGCAAAATCCCGCCCAGGTCACCGCGATTGTCGAAACCCAGGCGATCAATAAATTCGTCAACGACGGCGCCCCGGTCATGCCGGCGCTGGAAACGGCGATCACCAACTTCTTTACGGGGTCGAGGTACTTCATCGATTACGAGCGGAACCTCATCGTCGCGCGCGGCACGACGGAACAACTCGAAGTCCTGGAAAAGATCGTTGAGGAGTTCGATAAACCCATCCAGCAGGTCCTGATCGAGGCGCGTTTCATCACCGTTTCGCAGCCCGCCTTCATGCAATTGGGCGTGCTCTGGGAAACCGGCAAACCAATCGCTCCGACGAGGTCACCCGCCGACTTCACCGGACTGGTCGGTCCTGACAACGTGGCCAACGTCGGCCTCGGTTTGCAGGAGATTTTCACCAACATTCTGGGCCGGCCCAATCTCAGCGCCACCTTGACCGCCCTCGAACAAAGCGGTGAAAGCCAGACCCTGAGCGCGCCCCGGTTGACGGTCATCAACAACCGGCCGGCAACCATCAGTGACGGCAAGGTGCAGTACTACTACGAAGAGTACACGGTCAAGACGACGCTCAGCGAACGGTTCACGGCCTCGTCCTTCGTGCCGGCAGGCAAGCCGACCAAGCTGACGGCTGGCGTCGAACTGGATGTGCTGGCGAGCATCAGCGGGGACGGAAAGAACATCCTGCTGGCGCTCAATCCCCGCGTCAGCCAGGACGTCAAGCTGGTGACCTACGCGACTTTGAGCGAAACGGATGAAGCCGGGAAAGTCACCACGTTTGACATCAAGTTGCCGGAGTCCCGAACGCAGGAACTCTCGACCCGCGTCATCGTCAAGTCCGGCGAAACGGTGGCGATGGGCGGCGTGCTGGAGCGCGAACAGACGACGTTCGTCGACTCGGTGCCCGTGCTGGGCAACATTCCGCTCCTCGGCGCGCTCTTCCGCAGGCGGACCGAGATCGACCGGCCCCGTTACCTGTTGATTTTTGTGACGGCAACCATTCTCTAGGAGACCGGTGAGTTCATCGTTTACGAGAACGCCGAAGGGAAATAGCGTGGCACCGGCGTTCAAACTTCCCTTTTCGATTCCCGTCTCGCCGGCCCGGCGCGTGATCGCCATCGACGCCGGCAGCCACAGCTTCAAGGTCCTGCTCGTCGAGGAGCTGTTTGGCCGGGTTCGCCTGTTGCGCCACGAGCTGATCGATCTGCAGGAGGAGGGACTCCTCTCCGCCGGCGAGATCAGCAAGCATCTCCAGACCGTGCTGCGCGAATTCGGATCCCATCCGGTCGCCCTGGTCCTGCCCCAGCACCGGTCGCTCTCGCAGGTGATCGACCTGCCGGCGGCCATTGGCGAAGAGGTACGCCATCTGATCGAAGAGGAGACCGTCAAGCTCAGCGGTTTGAGTGAAAGCGCGATTGCCTTTGACTACGCCCCTCTGACGCCGTTCGGCAGAAATCAGAATCCGTTCTGGGTCACGCTGTGCCAGGAAAGCGAGATTCTGGGGCAGGTGAATCGGCTGGGGCTGGAGGAAGAGGATGTCTGCGACGTGACCACGACGGCCAACGCGCTGGCTGCAGCCTACCGGGTTTTACAGCCGGCGGCTGATCGCGTGGTGCTGGTTGACCTGGGCGCCAGCAACACGGTGGTGACCATCCTGGTCTCCGGACAGGCCGTCCACGGCGGCAGTTTCCCCTTCGGGAGCGACACTTTTACGGACGAGATTGCGGCGCAAGGGGACGGTTCGTTCCGGAGCGCCGAAACCCTCAAATGCACTCGGAACCTCCTCGCGCCCGGCGACGGCGCCGCGCCGCTGTCGAAGAAGGTGGAGTCATGGCGACACGACCTGGAGCGGATGCTGAAGGAGTGTCTGGCCGATCAGGGCGAACCGCCGTCAGCCCTCGAGTCGTTCCAGGTTGTCCTCTGCGGTGGCGGCGCGTTGCAGCCGGGATTGATCGAGTATTTGAATCAACGGGGGTCGATGCGCTACAGCGCCTGGCCGGACGGGGCTGACGCGAAGACGGCCCTGCCGTCGGGACGATTTGCCGTCGCGTTCGGCGCTGCGCTCCAAACCCTCGGCAGGAACCCGCAGCCGGCGTCGCTGCTGCCGCTGCAACTTCGCGCGGTCTGGAAAAAGCACCGCTCTCTGGAGTTGCTCCACTCGATCGGCGCGATGGTCCTGGTGGCGACCGCTTTGGTGTTGGCCTTTGGCACCTGGCAAAAGCTACGCCTGGTCGAACGCAAGAAGACTTTGCTGACGCAAAGCCAGGCGGCCCTGGAAAAGACCCACTCCACCGAATCACTGGCAACACTGTTGGCGCAGCAGTACGAGAGTCTGCGCCCGATCCTGCAGCGCCAGAAGGAGACCTGGGACACGTTGAAAACCCTCGCACTGCTCCAACAGGTTCGCAGCAACCGGAACTTCTGGTACGTTCTGCTCGCCGACCAGCGAAGTTATTTTGCCGCCCGGCCAATCGTCCAGACGAACTCGCCGCCTGCGCAAACGGGTTCCGCAACCAATCCGCCCCCCCAAAAATACGGCTTCGTGGCCGAGCTCTGCGTGCCGGAAGAACCGGAGGCCATGCGGCGCGTCGTCAGCCAGCTCGTCACGGATCTGAAGCGAGACCCGCTGTTCCGCAACGTCGATGCCCTCTCCGCCGAGTGGAGGAGAAATCTGGTCGATCCGAAACTGCTGATCCCGGACCGGAGCATCTCGCTCGAACTGGAGCTCGCCGCCACTGAATTTCTGCCGATCCAGAAACCACCCGAACGCAAACCGTCTTCCACGACCCCCGACCTCCGATCACCGCAACGCTCATCCGGCCGGAACCCGGAACGCGCCAACGGACCGCCGTCGCCCCGAGGCCAATAACGACATGCAGGTCCTGCAACAACAACGCGCGCGTCAGAGAACCCTCCTCCTGGGGGGCCTCGCGCTGACGCTGTATTTCCTCCTGGTCTATCGACCGTTGGCGAAGCGCGCGGCGGACCTGGACGCGCCGTTGACGAACGCCTGGCAAAAACTGGTGTCGGCCGCCGTCGAACGCACCGCCGTCGATGCTCAGAATCTCTCACGGATTGGCGAGAACCTGCGCCGGGTCGAACGCGACGTCGCGTTGCTGGAAAGCACCGGGCAAAGGGTGGCCGAACGCATCGAGCTGGACGCGCCCGTTCGGGCCAAACTGAAGGAGCCGTTCCAATTGATCGATTTTCAGAACGAACGCCAGCTTCGGATGGAAGAACTGGTGCGGCTGGCCCGACAGCAGCAGGTGACACTGGAAGGAGCGGTTCTGGCGGGATTCCCGGAGCATACCGCCGACCGAACGCAACCGGAGTTGTTGTGGGTGCAGTTGGCCATTGTCAACAAACTGTTGTCGGCCGCCATTGCCTGCAAGGTGTCCGTCATCAAATCCCTTTCGGTCGAGCCGCTGGAACCGCATCATTCGTCCGGAGAAGGACGCGAGTTTCTCGAAGAGATTCCGGTCAGGATTGAGGTGGCCGGCCCGGCGGAATCCGTTTCCAGATTTCTGCTCTGCCTGCCGTTGCGCGGCGATGAATTGAAGCCGCTGGGGCTTCCGGAATCGTTCCCGGCCAAACCGGTGCTGTTCATCGACCGGCTGATGTTGCGGAAGCGCAGCCCGGAAAAGCTGGATGACGTTCAACTCGAACTGAGGGCCTGCGGGTTTGTCTATCGGGAATCGACGCTGGCGGGGCCGGAAGCGTTGTGACCCGGACATCGATGCGTTGAAAGAGATGAATTCGCTGGAACGAGAACGATGGTGGGCCGGCCTGCTGCTAAGCGGGTTGATCGTGCTGCTGGCGTTCGCCGCCTTCAGCCTCGGCGGCTCGATGCCGGCATTGCCGGTTCCCGGTCGGAACGCCGCCCCCCCCAGGACTTCAGTCCCCGTCGGCAGCATCGACGCGCTCTTCGCCCCGGCGACCCTCGGCCAGCTCGCGCCGCCGGCCAAACTGCAAAGTCCCTTTTACACCGCCTACTATCAGCCGCCAGCTCCCAAACCGCCAACAACGCGCAAGGTCGATATGACGTACCAGGGTTTTATTGAAACGGCCGAAGGACAGCAGCGCGCGTTTATCAAGACGGGCGACACCTTGTTCGTCGGCCCGGTCGGGTCGAAGGTTCTGGCCGACCTGGTCGTCGTGGAGATCGCGCCCCGAAGGCTGACCCTCACCAACTCGGCGGCCAGGACAAACGTTTTGGAATTCAACGCGCGTCAGGAACTGGAGGTTCCGGCGCAGTGAACATGGATTCCCAAGCCGCCAGGACGGAAGTCGCCGACTTGTTGTTCGCCAAGGGCAAGCTGGACGAGAAACAGGTCGAACAAGTGCGCCGCCGCCAGCTCCGGCTCGGCATTGCGCAGCACCGGGCCATTGTCGATCTGAATTACGCCTCTGAAGAGGACACTTACCGCGCCCTGGCTGAATTGAGCCAGTTGGAGTTTGTCGATCTCAGCAAACTCACCCTCGCCCGCGGTGTTCTCGAACAGGTGCCGGTAAAGGTGATATTTCATTACCACACCGTGCCGATTTCCACCGAAGGCGACCTGCTGACGCTTGCCTTGAGTGAACCGCCGAGAGTGATGGAACAGGGTAATCTTCGCCTGCTGTTGGGCAAACGGCTCAGGATTGTCCTCGCCACTCCGAGCGCCATCCACGCCGTGCTGAAGAACCACTTCGGCCTGGGCGCGGAAACCATCCAAAGACTCCGCGACGAGCGCGGGTTGACGGACATCAGCGAGGAAATTGTTTTCGACGTGAAGTCAGCCGAGGGCGACCAGGCTGTGGACGCTACGATCGCGGCCCTGGTGGACCAGATCCTTGTGGAGGCGTTGCGGCTGCAGGCGACGGACATCCACATCGAGCCGTTCGCCAATGCCATCCGCCTCCGCTACCGCATCGATGGCATCATGCAAACCGTCCCCGTTCCTGCGGGCCTCCGGCAGGTGCACGGGGCGATCGTCTCCCGGCTGAAGATCATGGCCGGACTGAACATCGCTGAAAAGCGCCTGCCGCACGATGGACGCATCGCCATGAAAATGGCCAAGGAGGAGTACGATCTGCGCGTTTCCGTCATCCCCACGAAGCACGGCGAGGGAGTTTGTCTTCGCATTCTCGGCCACCAAAGCCTGTTCCTCGATCTTGGCCAGCTTGGCATGGAACCGCGGCAGGAGGCGCTCTTTGCGGAACTGGCCCGGTTGCCCCAGGGTCTGGTGCTCATCACCGGTCCGACCGGCAGCGGCAAGACCACCACGCTCTACGCGGCGCTCGCTCACGCAAACGACGAATCGCGCAAAATCATCACGCTCGAAGATCCCGTGGAATACCAGCTCGAAGGCGTGGCCCAGATTCAGGTGCGTGACGACATCGGACTCACGTTTTCCAGCGGGCTCCGGTCCATTCTCCGGCACGATCCCGATGTCGTGTTGGTCGGCGAGATCCGCGATGCTGAGACGGCCGAGATCGCCGTGCGCGCCGCGCAGACCGGCCACCTCGTCTTCTCGACCCTGCACACCAACGACAGCGTGAGTGCAATTACGCGGCTGGCGGACATGGGGATCGAGCCGTTCCTGATCGCTTCTTCACTGGTATGCAGCGTGGCGCAGCGGCTCGTTCGCCGCGTCTGCCGGCATTGCCTCGAGCCCGATGACGCCATCCCCGACGAGATCCGCAAGGAGATGTCGAAAGCGCTGGATATTGCGCCCGCCGAAGTCAAAGCCTCGAAGGGCCGCGGCTGCGTCGAATGCAATGGCAACGGTTATCGTGGGCGGGTCGCGCTCTATGAATTCTTCCTGATCAACGACGAAATCGCGGATGCGATCGGGCCGGGCGTCAAAGCGGGGCGGTTGCGCGAGGCCGCCCGCGGCTATGGCTGGCGTTCATTGCGGGAAAACGGATGGGCCAAGGTTCAGGCCGGCTGGGTGCCCATTGCGGAACAGCAACGGATGACCCGCCGGCTCGAAATCCAGGCCGTGCCGTAAAACGCGCCGAACTGACGCTGAACGGGAGTCGTTTCGAGGGACGTACGCCTCGAAACGCGGCCGATGGAGGAGTCGGGGGCGCGAACCGGCGGCCATCAGTCAGGCCCGAATACGCTGGCCAGGATCGCCTCCTTGATCTTCCAGATCAGCGACATCGTAATGGACGTCGGCAACAGGATCAGAAAGAGCAGCAGCCATTGGCTCAACGGTTCGACGAATTCCAGCAGGGCGATGACGTAGAGCGGCAGCGAGCGGGCCTGCGCGAGCGCGAGATAAGCCGAGAGCAGGGCCGGGATCAACACCAGGAGAGTAGCGTTCAGCGACGTGAACACTTTGGTTTCCACCCGCAAAGTTTCGTCCGGCAGCATCGCCGCCAGCCGGTTCAACACCTGATTGAGATTGAAAAGGAACAGGAGCGCAGCCAGCGCCATGACCGAGACGGCGTAGAAGAAGAACGGCTCTTCCGGCAGCCGTTGATGCCAATGAAGAAATGGCGACAGCCCGATATTGACCAGACAGACGAGCTTGGCGCGGTCGAGTGCGTTGATCCAGATGCGTTCCTGGTTTTGAAAATCGGTCATCAACCAGAGTCCGTAGAAAATCAGCGAGGTAACCGCCAATGGCGCGGCCAGTCCGTAGGGCTCGAATGCATTCAGCCAATTCGTGTTGGCCGTCTGGACGCACACCACCAGGGCGATGGGCAACCCCCAGAACAGCGCGGACAATCCGCGCACCAGCCGGCCGAGTGAGCGCATCAACTCGGTTTTGGGGGCCGTCTCGGACATGCGCGGATCGCCGCTCAGAACGTCAGGTAGGTGTATTCCTTGAGGCCGCGTTCGTAGTCGTCGAGCAGACGCATGGCTTCGGAGGGCTTCAATTTGTCGGATTTGATCGCGGCATCGACCTGCGCCTTCATCTGCCGCTTCAATTCGTTCTCATCGTATTGCACCGCGGCGAGCGTCTGCATGATCGTGTTGCCTTCGATGACCTCCTCGACGTAATAGCCGGCCGCCTCGTCGGGATCGAGAAACACATGGACCTCGTTGACGCGGCCGAAAAGGTTGTGCAGGTCGCCCATGATATCCTGGTACGCGCCCATCAGAAAGAATCCGAGATAGTAAGGCTCGAGCTGCCCGTTTCCGTTGTCGTTCAATTGGTGCAGCGGCAGGGTGTCGCGGACGTCGCGCAGGTCGATGAATTTGTTGATCTGCCCGTCGGAATCGCACGTGATATCCACGAGCGTCGTCTCGCGCAGGGGACGTTCCGTAAGGCGGTTGATCGGCATGATGGGAAACAACTGGCCGAGCGCCCAATGATCGAGGAGCGACTGGAACACGGAGAAGTTGCAGAGGTACTGGTCGCCGAGACTGTCCTCCAGTTTGCGGATTTCCTCCGGAATGTAAGCCTGGCCGCGAAAGCTCAGCACCACCTGCTGGCCGATCTCCCAGTAGAGATGCTCGATCTTCGCCTTGTCAGGCAACTCGAGCACGCCGAGCGTGAACATGTGATGGGCATCCTCCCGCCGCTCGAGGGCGTCGTGATAGGCCTCGAGCTTGTTCATTTTGCAGATGTTTTTTTGGATATCGAGAAGTTCCTTCACCAACGGATGCTCGTTCTCGCCGTAGTGGAAAACGGTGTCCGGCCGCACTTTGCCGATTGCCCCAAACACCTCCACGATCAACACGCTGTGATGCGCGACGATGGCCCGCCCGCTTTCGCTGACGATCTCCGGATGCGGCACCTTTTCAGCGTTGCAAACGTCGGCGATGTAATAAACGACGTCGTTGGTGTACTCCTGGAGCGTGTAGTTGGTTGAACTGTCGAACGCCGACCGGCTGCCGTCGTAATCCACGCCCAGGCCACCGCCCACGTCGATGTATTCAACCGGAAAACCCATCTTGTAAAGCTTCGCGTAAAAGCGGGCGGCCTCCTGAACGGCCTTTTTGACCGTGAGGATGTCCGGGACCTGCGAGCCGATATGGAAATGCAGCAGCTTGAAACAATGGGTGAGGGATTCGGCCTTGAGCAGCTCGACCGCCGCGAGCAACTCGACGGTGCTGAGTCCGAACTTCGCGTTCTCTCCTCCGCTCTCCGCCCATTTGCCGGCGCCTTTGCTCAGCAGCCGCGAACGGATGCCGATCAACGGTTCGACACCGAATTGTCTGGACACGGCGATGATCTGCTTCAGTTCCTCCAGTTTCTCGACCACCATGATCACCTTCTTGCCCAGCTTGATCCCCATCAGCGCCATCCGGATGAAGTTCGGATCCTTGTAGCCGTTGCAGATGATCAGGCTGTCCGGCTCCGATTGCAGCGCCAGACCCGCGAACAGCTCCGGCTTGCTGCCGACCTCGAGCCCAAAATTGTAGGGCTTGCCCGCGTCGAGAATCTCTTCGACGACCTCGCGCAGTTGATTGACCTTGATCGGAAAAACGCCCCGGTACTTCCCCTGGTAATTGAACTCTGTGATCGACCCGCGAAAGGCCTCGTTGATCGACTGCACGCGGTGGCGGAGAATATCCTGAAAACGGATCAACAAAGGGAACCTGAGTCCCCGCCCCTTCGCCTCCTCAATCACGTCAACCAGTTCGACCGACGCCCCGGCGTCCTGCAGCGGCATGGCCACGACGTGGCCGGCCTCGTTGATGTCAAAATACTTCGCGCCCCAGCGGTCGATGTTGTACACACTGCGCGCTGCCGGGATGTCCCAGGGCCTGGAACCACTAGAAACGTCGCTCATTGAACGGTGCAAAAACGAGCGCACTATAAGGAGGCGGGCGGAGATTTCAATAGATGGTATGAAAATAATTTCGCCTTGCGCCGCGGCGAAATCGGCTGCCGAAGATCACCGGAACGGCGCGACGCGCATTTCATTTTTTACTTCAGATCGCCAATCTGCTTCCCTTCGGCATGGCGAAGACAGATCTGCCCACGATTGTTCGTTACTGCGATCGATTGCTGCGCCCCGACCGCTTCAATGACTGGGATGGCGCGGCCAATGGTTTGCAGGTCGAGAGCGACGGCAAAGTCACGCGCATCGCCGCCGCGGTGGATGCCAGCCTTGCGACGGTGCGGCTCGCCGTCGCCGCCAGGGCGGACTTGATGATCGTCCATCATGGGCTGTTCTGGGCGGCGACTCATCCGTGGACGGGCAAACGCTACGAGCTGTTGCGCCTGCTCCTCGAAAACAACCTCGCTGTTTACAGCTCCCATCTGCCGCTGGACGCCCATCCGCGTCTCGGCAACAACGCGCGGCTCTGCGCGGCCCTCGGGTTCAAGGGACTGAAACCGTTCTTCTTCGAGAAAGGGCATTACATCGGATTGCGGACCGCAACCGCTCTGGGCCGCGACGAATTGCGAAAGCGATTGAGCAGAGCCACCGACAGCCACCCGACGTTGCTTCCGGGCGGTCCTGCGGTCTGCCGGCGAATCGGAGTTGTCACGGGCGGTGCGGGCGGCGAACTGAGGCGCGCTGCGAAGGAAGGAGTCGATACCTTTGTCACGGGTGAAGGGCCGCACTGGACCTACGCGTTGGCCGAGGAACTGGGCATTAATGTGTTTTACGCCGGACATTATGCGACGGAGACGTTCGGAGTGAAGGCCCTCGCCGCGCGCCTGTCAAAAGAGTTCAAACTTCCCTGGACTTTTGTCGATTATCCGACAGGACTCTAACCCGGTGATCATCGGGCCCATCCGGTGCTCCCGATGTCGGCGACCTTCTTCAGATACTCGAACGCAAAAAGCCCCGTCGAGTGGCCGTCGCCCCAGATCGGCTGGATTGCGTAGCCGCCGACGTTCTCGATGCGGGCGAGTTGGAGAGCCTGCGGCGGCAGCGGCTTGTGCGGGTTCTTATACACGTTTCCCATGATGTCCACTTCGCCCTTGCAACCCGCGCAGGGGCAACACCGGCGGAGCGTTTCCAGTCGCACGAAGCTTTCGCCGCCATCGTCCCATTTGATGGCCAACTCGTTTCCGATCTGCTGCAAATCCACCGGCCGCATGACTCCAGCCTAACTCGCTGCGCAGCAGGCTGTCCAACGCCGACTCCAAAGGCGCCGGCGGATTAAATATAGCCTTAGCTAACTTTTCTTGTTGACGCTAATAGACCGCGTGAAGTATAGATGCGCCTAAGTTTAGGAAATTCTGACCCATGAAACTACGAATTGAACGAATCATTGCGGGCCTCTGCATCTTTTTGGCGGTCGTGGGGACGCGCGCCGCAGATCAGACCATCAAAGTCACCACCACGGTCACGATGGTCACCGACCTCGTGAAGCAGATCGGCGGCGATCGGGTGGAGGTGCGGGGGCTGATGGGGCCGGGCGTGGACCCGCATCTCTACAAAGCCACGGCATCGGATGTCATCAAACTCCAGCAGGCCGACGTGATCTTTTACTCGGGCCTGTTGCTCGAAGGAAAAGTTCAGGACCTCTTCGCAAAAATGGCGCGAACGAAGAAACACGTCTATCCGGTCACCGAGGCCATCCCGCTGGAACGATTGCTGGAGCCGCCCGAGTTTGCCGGTCATTACGATCCGCATGTCTGGTTTGAAGTCCCGCTCTGGGAAATGGGCGTGGAAACCGTTGTCAAGGGGCTCACCGAGTTTGATCCGAAGGGCAGGGATTATTTCGAGGCCCGCGGCAAAGAGACCCGGGCAAAGATGAAAGAGCTGCACGAATGGGCGTTGAGGAGGTCCGCCGAACTGCCGAAGGGAAAACGCATTCTGGTGACGAGCCACGACGCCTACAATTACTTCGGCCGCGCCTATGGCTTCCAGGTTGTCGGTCTTCAGGGCATCTCCACGGTGACGGAGGCGGGTCTGGCGGATATGGCGAAGCTTGTGGACTTCATCAAACAGAACAAGGTTAAGGCGATCTTTGTCGAGTCGAGTGTCCCGCACAACACCATCGAGCGCATCAGCAAGGATGCCGGTGTGAAGATCGGTGGCGAACTTTTCTCCGACGCGATGGGCACACCGGGGCAGATCGAGAAAGGCTACGACCTCGGCACGTACGAAGGCATGATCAAACACAACCTGAATACCATCGTCGATGCACTCAAGTAGGCGGACTATGAAAAGCCATCTGACAAACGCCGGGAATCTCGGACATCGCAGAGCGGCTTGGTTGGGCTGCGCGGCGATTATCGTTGCCGCGGCTGCGGCGCTTTGCCAGGGCGCGCCGGAGGCCGCGGACCGGGACAAGAGCCAATACACGGTCCTGAATCCCACGCCCCGGGAATCGATGCGCGAAATGAGCACGGATCGACCGGACAAAACCGAAAGCGCCTACACCGTGGACGCGGGTCACTTTCAGGTCGAAGCAGACATCCTCAGTTATGCCTACGACCGCCATAATCCGGCGCGCGCTGACGAGAGTGTCGAGTCGGTCGCCATCGCGCCCCTGAACCTCAAGGTGGGCCTGTGCAACAGCGTGGACTTTCAACTCATCCTCGAGACTTACAACTCGATGCGTGTGCACGACCACACGACGGGCGCGGTGGAAACCCGGCGCGGCTTCGGTGATATCATTCCGCGCTTGAAGTGGAACGTTTGGGGCAACGACGGCGGGCCCACCGCCCTGGCGTTGATGCCTTACGTGAAGTTGCCCACAAACCAGGACGGGCTCGGCAACAATTCGGTTGAAGGTGGTTTGATCGTGCCGCTTGCCGTCGAGTTGCCGTACGGCTGGGGAATGGGCCTGATGACGCAACTGGACGTTATCCGCGACGAGGTGAGAACCGGACATCATGTCGAGTTCGTGAACTCGATCACGTTCGCTCACGACATTTGGGGCAATCTGGGCGGATACGCGGAATTCTGGAGCGCGGTGAGCACGGAGTCCGGGTCGGACTGGATCGGAAGCGTGGATCTCGGTCTCACCTATGCGTTGACCGATGACATTCAACTGGATGGCGGCGTGAACCTCGGCGTGACCCGTTCCGCCGACGACATCAATCCCTTCCTCGGAATCTCCTGGCGTTTCTGAGAGACTGAATCCGTCACAGAATGAATCAGCGTGCGACAGTTGAAGGCGGGCAGGGAGGGGTCGGCAACGGCCGGTTCAACGGCCCGCCACCGTTGGAAATCCATGATCTCACCGTTGCGTATCACAAGAAACCGGTGCTCTGGGGCATTGATCTCGCTGTACCGGCCGGGAGGCTGGTCGGCATCGTCGGCCCCAACGGAGCGGGCAAATCGACTCTGATCAAGGCGGCGATGGGATTGCTGCCGCTCAGCAGCGGCTGGGTGAAAGTGTTCGGCGAACCGGCCCATAAGAACCTGCGCCGCGTCGGCTACGTCCCGCAGCGCGAGTCGGTGGACTGGGATTTCCCGGTCAGTGTCATGGACGTGGTTTTAATGGGTCGCTATGGCCATCTCGGACTGGTGAAACGCCCGGCCCGGCGCGACCGCGAGATTGCCCGCGAGTGTCTCGACAAGGTCAAAATGCTTCCTTACGCAAACCGCCAGATTTCCAACCTGAGCGGCGGACAGCAGCAGCGCGTCTTTCTCGCCCGCGCGCTCGCCCAGGAAAGTGACTTGTACTTCATGGATGAACCGTTCGCCGGCGTCGATGCCGCGACGGAAAGCGCCATCATCGCGCTGCTGCATGAACTCAAGGACCGGGGAAAGACGCTTCTCGTGGTCCATCACGACCTGCCGACGGCGCGGAACTACTTCGACATGTTGCTGTTGCTCAACATGCGGGTCGTGGCGTTCGGACCGACGGAGGAGGTGTTCACCTATGAGTTGCTGCAAAAGACCTACGGTGGACGCCTGACGATCCTCTCGGAAGTTGCGGAAGCCGTGCGGCAAAAGGGAGAGTGAGAGGATAGATAGAGAATAGAAGGATAGAGGATAGAGAATAGAATCGGGGAGATACAATGAGCGAAATCAGGGGTTTCAGAGATCTCACGACTTATCGACGCGCACGCGCTGAGGCGAAGCGTGTCTTCAAGCTGACGCAGAGATGGCCTGCGGAGGAAAGATATTCTTTAACGGATCAAATCCGGCGATCTTCACGCGCGACGGCGAACCTGATACCCGAGGCCTGGGCGCGCCGCCGGTATGAAGCGGCGTTTGTCAGCAAACTCACCGATGCCCTCGGAGAAGCCATGGAAACGCAAGGTTGGCTGGATAGCGCGCTGGACTGCAGTTACGTCACGCCGCAAGAGCACGACGACCTTGACGGCGCTTACCAGGAGATCGGCGCGATGATCAACGGAATGATTCAACGCTCCTCAACATTCTGCCTCGCTACGGAAAAATGAGGCGCCTCTCCCAACGTAGATCCTCTTGCGTGAACCGAAGGCAGCTCGGCCGTACTATTCTCTATTCTCTATTCTCTATTCTCTATCTTCTGTTTCCCGCGGCAGCCCAGGCCGCCCGCATCGGCGACATCAGCGACACCAACGTCTGGGAACAGGCCCTGCGTTTCTTCACCTTCCAGGACCCGTCCGTCCGCTATGCATTGCTGGGTTCGATGCTCCTCGGCGTTGTCTGCGGCCTGCTCGGCAGCTTCATCGTCGTCCGCAAAATGGCCCTTGTCGGGGATGCCCTTTCGCACGCGGTGCTGCCCGGTGTCGCCCTCGGTTTCCTTTGGAACATGACCAAGGACCCGTTCGCTATTTTCATCGGCGCGACCATCGCCGGCCTCATCGGCACCACGGTCGTCGGCCTCATCAAGCAAACGACGCGGCTCAAGGAAGACACCGCCCTCGGCATGGTGCTCGCCGCGTTTTTTTCAGTCGGCATTTGCCTGGTGACGATGATCCAGCGGCTGCCGACGGGCAATAAAAGCGGCATCGACAAGTTTCTGTTCGGCCAGGCCGCTGCGATCGGCGCGCAGGACATCAAACTGATGGCTGTCGTTACGCTTCTGGTCATCGTGGCGATTCTGGTGTTCTACAAGGAATTTCTCGTTACCAGTTTTGACAGCGGCTTCGCGCTGGCCGCGGGCTTCCCGACGCAAATGATTCACCACGGCCTGATGTTGCTGTTGGCTTTTGCGGTCGTGATCGCGTTGCAGGCGGTCGGTGTGGTGCTCGTGTCGGCCATGTTGATCACCCCTGCCGCCGCGGCGTATCTGCTCACCGACCGGATGCACCGTATGCTCTGGCTGGCGGCCGTGTTCGGCATGATTGCGGGCGCGGTGGGCGCTTTTCTTTCCTTCCTCGGCAACAACCTGCCGACCGGGCCGTTCATGGTGCTCGGCGCGACCGCGGTTTTCTGCGTCGCTTTTCTCTTCGGTCCGCGGCACGGCGTCCTGGTCCGGTGGTGGCAACAACGGTCGCGGGCGCGACGCATCCAGCGCGAGAACACGTTGAAGTCGATCTACCACGTCCTCGAAGCGCGGGATTTCCAGGGCGAGAGCGTCTCCCTGCGCGAACTGGCCGAGCGCCGTCGCGAGACCATCGAGGACGCCCGACGTCAGGCCGGGGAGCTGCGCCACCACGATCTGGCGACGCTGCACGAAGATGGCAACCTGATCTTCCTGACGCCCACCGGCTGGCAGCGGGCTTGTACGATCGTTCGCAACCATCGCCTCTGGGAACTCTACCTGACCAACGCCGCGCAAATCGCCGCCGACCACGTTCATGATGACGCGGAGAAGATCGAACACGTGTTGGGCGAAGAAGTCGTTCGCGAACTGGAACGGCGCCTTGAGTACGCGACGCGGGACCCGCACGGACGGTCCATTCCGGGTCTGGCCGACATGCAAAAAGGGATGGCGACACCGGGTCGGAGCGACGAACTGGTCGGCTACGGGAGGAGGTTATGAACCAGCTCATCCCCGCCTTCGATTTTCACCGCGTGTTCATGGCGCCGTGGACGGACAGTTTTGGCAGCTACATCTGGGTGGTGTTGATGGGCTTCCTCGTGACGGCAGCGTGCGGGCTGGTCGGCAATTATCTCATTCTTCGACGCATGGCGTTGGTCGGCGACGCCATCAGTCACAGTGTGCTGCCGGGATTGGCCATCGCTTTCCTCGTCGCCAACAGCCGCAGTTCGCTGGCGATGTTTCTCGGCGCACTCGTGGCCGGTCTCGCCACGACCGTCATCATTGAAATCATCCATAAAAAATCGCGCGTGAAACAGGACGCGGCCATCGGCATCGCCTTCTCCAGTTTGTTCGCCATTGGCGTGATTCTGATCAGTGTTTACGCGTCCAAGGTGGACCTCGATCAGGAATGCGTTCTCTATGGCGAGATCGGTTTCGTTCCGCTGGAGACGTTTGCTCGCCTGGGCAGTATTACCCTCGGCCCGCCGTCCGTGGTCCGCATGGCGATCGTCGCTTTACTCACGGTTCTGCTCATCCTCCTTTTTTACAAGGAACTCCTGGTGAGTTCATTCGACCCTGGATTGGCTTTCTCGCTCGGGATCAACGCGACAGTCGTGCACTACCTCCTCATGGGCTGGCTATCGGTGGTGGTGGTCAGCGCCTTCGAGTCCGTGGGTGCCATCCTCGTGATCGCGATGCTCATCCTGCCGGGCGCCACCGCCTCGCTGCTTTCGTATCGACTTCCGGCTATCATGCTGTTGACGGTCGCACATGCCGCCCTGAGTTCGCTGCTCGGCCTGCATCTGGCCATCTGGCTGGAGTGTTCCGTTGCCGGCGCCATGGTGGTGATGGCAACCGCGTTGTTCGTCCTGGCCTGGTTTTTCAGTCCGGAACAGGGGTTGATCCGCCGCTGGATCAAGGCGCGGTTGACGGAACCGGACGAGGAGATTTCGGATGTGCTGCCGGCCGGCAAATGATCCGTGCCGATCCGGCTTGCCTTCCGGGACGGTTCAGCGGCCTTTCCGCAACACCATGAAAAGATTGTCCGCGAGCCCCATCGATCCGAGCGCCCGTTCCACGGCGGCATAGGCCCATTTGAGCGGCTTGAGCAGCGGGGTCTGCTTGTAAGCCGTGGTCCGTTTCAGCAACCGGGCCCGTTCCTCGTCCGCCACACGCTCCGCGCCGCCGCGAAAGTCCTTCAGAATCACGAGCGGATTGAAATGGGACGACCCGATTTCAACGACGCCGAGAGACGCTTCCTTCGCGGCAAACCGTTTCAGCGTCTCTGCTGTGAAGTAATTCACATGGTCGGGCATGACATAACGATACTTCCCGCCC
>DATEKZ010000376.1:0-3911 GCA_035277185.1 Verrucomicrobiia bacterium | reverse complement strand
CACCGCTCCCTGACGTCGCCCGCAACACCGTCACTGACATCCAACTCAATCAGTCCACCCTCCAGGCCGGCGCCAGCTTCGATCTCGACATCAACCGCCGCACCAAGATCAACACCAATTCCACCACCAACCGCGGCGACGCCGTCATCGACACGCACGGAAATGTGCTCACCTGGTACGGTTCCCTCCAGGGCGGCCCCGGCTCGCTGCGCGTCATCAACTCCGGCGGATCTCCCGGCCTGCTCATCCTGGGCACGGATGACAAAGCCAGCGTTAATCCCTTCGGGAGCTCGCTGCCCGCCGGCACGATTAACCTCACCGTCCAGGACGGCGCCATCGTCCAGACCTCGGGCACTGTCACGCCCACCAATGGAGAACTCGGCAGCGAAACCGGCGCCGGCGGTGCCGTGCTCGCGATCAAGCTCGACAATGGCCAGATCCGCTCCGAGTCCGGCGGATATTTTTTCCAGCGTAATCTCATCCTCGGCCCCGGCGGTGGCAGCCTGGATGTCGGCGCCTGGGACCAAACCTTCACCGGCACCGTCTCCGGCCCCGGCTTGCTGTCCAAGGAAGGCAGCGGAACTCTCACGCTGGACAACCCCACCGCCACCTGGACGGGCGGCACCAGAATCCGCGGTGGCACCCTTCAACTCGGCCGGCTCGGGTCCTACGGCCTGCTCCCCGGAACCCTCGGTAATCCCTCCTCCGTCGTGATCCACCCCGGCGCGACTCTCAGATTCCAGCGCGGCTCCGACAAATCCTTCTTTGACATCATCTCCGGCGCGGGCGGGATCACCGTCGCCAACTCTCCCACCGCCATCGTCCGGCTTGTGTCCAACAACACCTATACCGGCCCAACCACCATCAGCTCAGGCACTCTGATGATCGGCCAGGGAAGTGCCGGCCAGCCGGGGTCAATCGCCAGCAGCGTCGTGAACAACAGCGGAACGCTGGTGTTTAATCGCGTCGAAGACCTGACCTATGGCGGCGCAATCAACGGAACCGGAAAGATGGAGAAGCAAGGGGCCGGGAGACTGGCGCTGACGGGCACGCACAGTTATACCGGCGGCACAACCGTCAGTGCGGGCACCCTTCACGTCAACGGCGTCATCGGCGCCAGCGCCGTCAACGTCACTGGCGGCACGCTGGGCGGCACCGGCCTCATCAAAGGTCCGGTCGCCATTCAATCGGCGGGCCGCCTCGCGCCCGGGACGTCCATCGGCGCCCTGACCATCAGCAATTCGTTAAGCCTTTCCGGCGTCACGGTCATGGAACTGGACGCCAGCGCGGGCACCAACGACCTTGTCCGCGGCCTCACCAGCGTCACTTACGGCGGCACGCTCAGTCTGTCCTACGTGGCGGGGACGGTTGCCGCTTCGAACGCCTTCAAACTTTTTAGCGCCAACAGCTACAGCGGCGTATTCGCAGCGCTCACCCCCGCCAGCCCCGGCCCGGGTCTGGGTTGGAATACCAACACCCTCGCCACGGATGGGATGCTCCGGGTTTCCACCGTCGTTAGCATCACGCCTGTTACGATCGCGAACACCGTCTCCGGGAGCCTCCTCACTCTTTCCTGGCCCGCCGACCACATGGGCTGGCGTCTCCAGGCTCAGACCAATTCCACTTCTCTCGGTCTGGGCACCGACTGGTTCGATATCCCCAACTCTGTCGCCACCAATCAAATGACTTTTACGGTTGATCCCGCCGCCGGCTGCGTCTTTTATCGTCTGCTCTATCCCTGAATCGATTCCGCAGTTGAACGAGGGGGCGGATTGGTGATACCTCATCGTCAGGATCCTGTAGTAAGATGGGAAGGCGGTACTCTCGGCGAGGAAGCCCGAATGAAGGAAAAACTCTTTGATCACGGATTTCACGGATTTCACGGATATGAGAGATGAGGCCGAAGTTTTTTATCCGTGTAATCCGTATAGTCCGTGGTTCACCAGGTTTTCCACAGCGCGGTCGACTGCTTTCGCATTCACAGTTCGAGAATGAATTGGATCCCACGTCTGGCAAGTGAGGAGGACATACCGGGGCTGGAGGAACTCATCCCGCTCTCGGTGCGCTCGCTGCACGCACCTTACTATTCGCCGGCCCAGATTGAGGCGGCGTTGGGGCCGGTATTCGGCGTTGACCGCCAGCTCATCAGGGACGGCACTTATTTCGTGACCGAGCTCGACGGCCGGATTGTCGGCTGCGGAGGCTGGAGCCGGCGCAAGTCGCTCTTTGGCGGCGACCGGGGTCGAGACGGCGAGGACGCCGCGCTTGACCCGGATCGCGACCCGGCGCGCATCCGCGCCTTCTTCGTTCACCCGGCATGGACGCGTCGCGGCATCGGGCGAAGTCTCCTGGCCGCATGCGAGCAGGCGATGCTGGGGGCGCGCTTCCGCACGGTTGACCTGGTGGCGACGCTGGCCGGCGAGCCGCTCTATGCGGCGTTCGGTTATTCGGTTGTGGAGCGGTATGAAGTTGTCCTGGCCGGTGGCTTGAGCCTGCCCGTCGTGCGGATGACCAGGCGCCTCGGGAGACCCGATTGGGGCGGGTGAGGAGGCCCGTTGTCTGGGACAGGCCCGGAAATCCGGGGCGCATCTCATATCTTGCAGCCGCGCGGATATTCGGCCGCTTCCTTCCGCCTCACCATGAACCTGACGTTTTGGAAAACATTCAACATTCAACGCTCAACATCCAACACCCACTGCGAGTCCATTTGTTCGGATGATGGGCGTTCGATGTTGAATGTTGAATGTTCCCAAAGGGGTCCATTGGGAAAAGCAACCCACCCACCTGCAGGGCCGCAACAAAGTGCTGTGCCCCTGCGCGACGGGTTCCACCACCGATCATGAAAGATGCAAGAAAGATGCGTCCGTGCCGGTGTCCGGCAATTGACAGTCGATGTTGGGCTGCCGGATACTGGCCGGCGTGACGAGGGTTTATGACCTGGTGATGACCCACAAGCTGGACGCGGATGACTTTTTCATTCAACGCGTGCAGCAGCATTGCGCCGAGCGGGGGTTGAATTTTTTCCTCATCGAGCCGCTCTGGGTCGAGGCTTTCCACGATTATCTGGCGTCCGGGAAGATTCGCGCGCGCGCGGTGTTGAACATGCACAGCGAGCATCACCAGCCGGGGGATATTTTTCATCGCCTCGTCTGGCTGGCGCACGAACGGCGGGCCCAGGTCATCGATCCGCCGGATGTCGCACTGGCCGCGTTCGACAAGGCCCGGCTGCACTCGCGGCTGATCGCCGCCGGACTCAACACGCCGTTCACGGTGGTTGTGGCGCGCCAGGAGGTGGAAGTGCTGGCGCTGGCGGCGACAGACCGGGAGGCGCTGGGAACTCCGTTCGTCATCAAGCCGGCCATGGGCTACGGCCGGCGGGGAGTGATTCTGGACGCGACGAATGAAGGCGACTTGCGGCGTTCCGTGGCCGCGTGGCCGGAGGGGAGCTATTTGCTGCAACGGCGCGTGAGCGCCCGGTCGTTGAACGGCCAGCCGGCGTATTTCCGCGTGTTTTTTGTGTTCGGTTCGGTCTGGTGCTGCTGGTGGAATTGTTTCACCGACAATTACCGGCTGATGACGACGGCGGAGGAGCAACAGTTCGGGCTGACGCCGCTGCGCGAGATCATCGGCCGAATCGCCACGCTGACCGGCATGAAGTTTTTTTCGAGCGAAATTGCCCTGACGGATGCCGGGGAATTTGTCCTGATCGACTACGTCAACGACCAGTGCCACATGCTCAGTCAAAGCGCGAGTCCGCAAACGGGCGTTCCGGATGAATTGGTGGCGGCCGTGGCGTACCGCCTCGTCGAAGGAGTCCACGGTTTGATCGGTCCGTCCCGTTGAGACGAAATCCGATATGGATCAGGAAGCAGAGAAGTTCCGGCCCCGATCCTCGTCCCCCGGTGAGGGGC
>DATEKZ010000375.1:0-13486 GCA_035277185.1 Verrucomicrobiia bacterium | reverse complement strand
TCGAAACGCCGCCCGTCATCAATGCCCGTGCCGGTGAACGGCGCGAGCACGTCGTTCTTCAACGAAATGAAATCCACGAAGGGTTCGCGGTTGAACCCGACGAGATTGATGCGATTGAACTCCTCCATGGCGCCGATGATCTGCTCCAGTTCCGAAAAATTGCGGAGCTTGAACAGAGACGAGAGTTCCCAGTCTTTGCCGAGCCAGTTGATGACGAAATCCTTGTTCCATTTGAACTCCAACGCGCGCGCGGTGAAGAAGACCCAACGCTGCGCCTCGCGGAAGGCCTGATCGGCAAGAATCATGTTGTTCTGCGCCCGCAGATGGTGAATGGGGTCGGCGTAGTAACGATCGTGGAGGCCCGATTCGCTCGCTTCCATGTCCTGCTGAAGGCGGTCCAGCTCCCGGAGCAAGGCCGCACGCCGCGCGATTTCCTGCGTCTGCACGGCGAGCGCGTCGCCGCTTTCCAACGCGACGCCAATCTGCTCCCGTTCGAGGCCGTTCAGCTCCTGTTTCGCGGCCAATCGAGCGCTTTCCGCGTCCAGCTTGGCCAGGTCGGCGTCGTAGGTCGCGCTGGCATTCTCAAGTTCGTGCTCCCGAATTTTGGTTCGCACCGCCCCTAACGTCTGCGCCGCTGTATTTAACACTCCCGCGACTGCAATAATGGCCACTGTGCCCCCTGCACTCGCGACCGTGGAGATGCCGTCAACTCCGGCAATATCGGCGGCCGTATCGTAGGCTGCTTGCGCGCCCGCGGTGATTCCAGCCCACGTGGTGATCTCCGTCCAGGCCGACTGTGTGTCGCCCTTGTACTGGTTCAGAGTGTCCGTGATGCCCTGCGCCTTGCCGTCCGCGTCTTTGACCGCATCATTCGCGATCGTCACACCGTCGAGAACCTTCGTCGTCAACTCACTCATTTTCGCCACGCGGGAATTGGCCAGTTCGATATTCTGGTTCGCCTCCCACAACTCGCTGCCCGGTTTCGGCGCCACCAGGTGATTGGTCGAGGTGTCGCCGGGTAAGTAGCCCGTGATCTCGAAGTAGCGATCGGCATGAGTGCCTTCAATGGCATCCAATTCATTGAAGACCTGGTCGGCAAATCCCTTGTATTGATTGTAGCTGGCGACGGCCTGATTGAAGGTGGATTGCGAATAATTGATCGGCGAGGTGCTCGTGTTCCGGATCCACCGGACCATGGCGTCATAAGAGTCGAACTGGTTGCCCTGCGTGGAATCGGGAAACTCCTGGATCAACACCAGGAAATCCGGAGAGAAACCGAGGGCGTTGCTCTGCCCATCCAGAAACGCGCGGACATTGTTCAGGTCCGCCAGGCCCACTTCGATTCCGTGCAACGCGGCTTTGAGTCCCGACGCATCACCGGAAGGCGGATCGTAGTCGGCGAACATCCCCTGCAATAACACTCCGCTGAGATGGACTTCGGTCTGCACTTTTCGAATCAGCTCGTAGGCTTTCCGCACATCGTCCTGCTGGGCGGTCTTACGGCCGCGCATTCCATAAAGACGGGCCAGTTCCGAAGCGTGGACCGAGTAATCGCGAAGCAAACCGAGAACGGTCACGTAGTCTTTGTAACCGTTGAACAAGACGCGACCCTGACTCGGCGTCTGGGTCTGGCCCGTAAGCGGGTCGTAGGTGGGAACCGTCTTGAGGATGCCGTCGTTGTCCAGGAACTGAGCGGCCATCTGGTTGCGCGCCGGCTGTTCGTTCTGGAAAAGATAACTGCCCAGCGGAATGCCCGCCGCGGCGCCGATGCCCAGCCCATCAACGTTGACCCCCATCCGATCTGTCAGGAGCTGGCTATACACCCGCATTGACTCCTCGTGTTTTCCGAGAAGCGATTCGTAAATGCCGATCTCGCGGTCGATGATAAACTCGTTCGCCGACGGTTGGAGGAACCCGAGCCGATACTCCGCGATCTTCGAGGTCTCGTCCTTGACCAGTTGCATTTCCGCCACGAAACGGTCGTAGTAGGCATCGAGCAGGGCGATGTGGAGTTTGCGGTCCAGCGGCGCATACTTGAGCGCGTCGCGAATGTGTCGAACGGCATCCGTGAACTTCAGCCGCTCGGCGGCGCCGAACCAGGTGTCCATCGCTCTGAAGTCAAGGCTCACACCGCCCACGGCGCCGCGGCCATACATCAGCTCTTTGTAACGAAACACGGCGCTGCCCGCCTCGACCTGCGCGCGGGTTTGACCGGGCGCTGGATAGAGTGCCGCCTGGGCCAGACGAATCGAGTCATCGACAAACGCCGGTTGCGGGACATCCGCCGCCAGCATTTGACCGAAGGCCGATTCGGCCAGTTGCACGCCGCCACCGCCTGCGGACGGCACAACTGGAGCGATCCCGGAACCGGGCGGGCTGTAAGGTCCGACGTGCCCATCCTGAACGTAGGCCGAACTCGACCGACTCGCTGGTGGATTGGCCTGCGAGTTGTTCAGGTCATTGACGAACTCCGGTCTCACCACAAACGCCGACGGTGTCTGCGCCGATAGACTGTCCGCAATCAGCAGGGCCAGCGCCGCAACCCAGGTCGTCGCAGTGAAACGGAATCGGCGCGTCGTGCGGTTCATGGTCGCGCCTCCGTGGTCTGGAGCGCCGCCAATGGCGGAGCTGGCGCCGGCGGCGGGAGCGACGGCAGATCTGGAAACGGCAGCGTTGGCAGCTCTTCCAACAGCACAAATACTCCGCTGGCCTGCTGCGCCAGATACTGCAGACCCGCGCTGGCGGGACTGAGCCGGTCCGTATACGTGCCGACGATGAGATTGGGTCTGAAAAGATAATTCGTTGTGGCTGCCGGATTCGCGTCAAAGGTCAACGTGCGATTGAGGGCGGACTCGCCGAACAACGTCGAGGCGCCCATCGGAATCGGAACGGAGGAGGCGGCGAATGCGTTCGACGTCAACGTCGCCGAAGTCATATTCCACACCCCCGGCGGAATGGAACCGACACCGCGCATCGCGGCGGTGTCGTTGGTGTCAAAATTGCTGACCAAAGCCGCCTGGACCGCCGTTCCCTGACGCAGGATCCGCATCCGGAACGCCTGTTCGGAAGCATCGTTGCGAAGAACGCCCGACCAGTAGGAATCGTTGTCGTGGAGCAGAATCGTGTGCCGTGAGGCCCCGCCGGTCTGGTAGATGAAGTCCGGATCGTTCTCGAGGTCGATGACCAGCAGTTTCACATCTTCGATGGCGAGGTCATCCACGATGACAATCGCGAGTAAGGCATTCGTTCCGCTCACATCGACCAGTCCGGTGACCGTGGCGAAGTCGGTACCCGCCGCGGCGGTGCTCACGGCCGCAACCGAGTAGCGTACCCGACCCGTGAAGTTGCGGGAGAGTGTGACCGGGACAAGAAAGGTGCCGTCACCCTCGCGCGCCGAGGATTGGGGCGAGGAAAAGTTCACTTTGATAATGCTCGGAACGCTGGCGGCGATGAGAGGGTCGCTTCCGTTCACAATCTCGTTGGCATCGCCGTAGCCGTCGTCGTCGGTGTCGAAGGTATTCGTACTTGTACCGACCAGTCCTTCCAACGCGTCACTCAAGCCATCCGCATCCGCGTCTGGCGCGGAAAACCCGGCGATCTGAAAGAAGGCGACCGGACTCCCGGGGTCCGGAACGATGGTTTCGAAGACGCCGGGGGTCGGTTCAGTCACTCGCCGCGACGGATCAAGTCGGTTCGTGGAACCGGGCGCCAGATTGGATCGAACCGAGGGAACATAGTTCAAAAGGCCGAGGCCGGTATCCTCGAACCGCAGTCGCAACCTGCCGTCGGACAGCGTCTCGATGGCGGTGACGTGGAGTTCCGCACCGTTCACGTGGATGCCGAACAGGAATGCGATGAGCAATCCAAACACACCGCGTGCTTTCAGAGTTCCTTTCACAGTCGGGTGAACCGGCGCCAAGTCTCTGCTATCGCCGGCGTCCCGGTCTATTACATGTTTGTGTAGCCCAGAGAACCGAGCGAAGCATCGAGAAGTCGTCCAGCCCGAACCGGCGCCGGTGTCGTCACTGCTGCAGGTATTTCACCACCGCCTCGGTGCGGGAATGGACGTGGAGCTTTTGGTAGATGCTCTGGAGATGCTTGCGCACCGTGTCGATACTGATGCCCAACCCGTCCGCGATCTCCTTGTAAAGCCGCCCCTGGGACAACTGCTCCAGGACCTCCTTCTCACGGTCGGAAAGCGATTCGAGGGATGAAGAATGTTTGGGAATCTGATTGAAGAACTGGACGACCTTGCGCGCAATATGGCTGGTCATCGGAGAACCTCCCGTGTGCGCCTCGCGAATCGACTCCAGAATCTTCGCGCCCGGCGTGCGCTTGAGCAAATAACCACTGGCCCCGGCTCGTAACGACTGGAAGATCTGATCGCTGTCTTCGTAAACGGTCAGCATGATGATCTGCACCTGCGGCAAAGCAGCCTTTAACCGGCGCGCACACTCAATCCCGCTGATGCCCGGCAGGTGGATGTCCATGAGCACGACGTCGGGAGCCACGCGCGGAATCTGCGCGACGGCGTCCTCGCCGGAGGCGTGCCCGCTCACCAGCCGGAAGTCGGCGGCCCGCGTGATCAGATGGGCAAGGTTAGAGCGAATGTCTTCGTCGTCCTCAACAATGGACACACCGAGCGCGGGAGATTTGTCAGAACGTGCGGTCATGATCGCGCCCTCATCGTGATGCAGCCGGGGGCATAGCTCAATGGCACAAAGATGTAATACGTCGAAAGCCGAGTCTTCACTTCAGATTCAGATTGATGGTGATCCGCGTTCCCTGACCTGGCTGGCTGTAAACGTTCAAACGGGCGCGGATTTGTGCCGTCCGGGTTTGCAGATTCACCATCCCGTGCCCCTTGCGTCCGGGTTCGGGGTCTGACATTCCGCGGCCATTGTCTTCGATTTCGATGTCCAATGTTCCGTTTTTTGCGCTCAATCGAAGCCAGACATCGGCGGCTTCGGCGTGTTTGACCGCATTGTTCAACGCTTCCTTGACCACTAATAGAAGATTGTGCCTGACCTCGGCGGAGAGGGGGTGATGCGGCAGGTTCGGCGGCACGTCCAGGTGCAGACGCGTGGATGTGACCTCAAAGTGCTCGCGCGCGAACTGGCAGAGATAGCTTGCAAGATTCTCCACCGTGTCATTCTTGGGATTCACCGCCCAGACGATTTCATCCATGTCACGGACGGCCTCACGAGCGGTCCGCGTGATCTTTTGCAGGCGGGGACGCAGCGATTCCAAATCGTCCATCTGGCCTTCGGCAATTTCGCCGAGCAACGAAATCTTCACGAGATCCGAACCGAGCCCATCGTGCATGTCGCGCGCGATGCGGGTGCGTTCGCGTTCGAGGGCGTGCTGCCGCTCGATTTCTGCCATGCGCCGGCGATATCGACGAACGGTGATCAAACGGGCTGCACCGCCGATCGAACCGGCGAAGGCAGCGACCGCCAAAGCCGCGAACCATGCGGTCTGCCACCAGGCGGGCACCACGATGAAAGCCATGGTGATCCCCTTCTCACTCCAGACCCCGTCGTTGTTGCAGGCGGTGACGGTGAACCGGTAATGGCCGGGCGACAGGTGCGTGTAGCGGGCCACGCGATCGGCCGTTGGTTCGCTCCACTCCCGGTCCAGACCGTCGAGCCGGTATTTGAATTTCACCAGCTCCGGCGCCACATAACTGAGTCCCGTATATCGGATCTCCAGTCGATTGATGTTGGGTCCCAGCTTCGTCAGGGCTGATGCGACGACGGATGCTCCATTCGCGATTGTGTCCTCAATGACCACGGATGGCGGCCGTTCATTGCGCGGCAGACGCTGAGGGTCGATCACCGCGACGCCTTTTGCGGTTGGAAACCAGAGGCGGCCGTCCCTCGCCTTCCAACCGGCCGGCTGGATGGTGCCATTGCACTCTGTGCTGAGCAGACCGTCCGATTTCCCGAATACCGTGCAGTGGATCCGCGAGGTCCGCCCGTCGGCGAACGCATTCAACTCCGCCTTGCTCACCTGATAGATTCCCCGGTTGCAACTCAGCCAAAGGTGGCCGACGTCGTCTTCGAGAATCTGGTAAACGAGGTTGTCATGGAGGCCGGATTCCCGTGTAAAACTGGTGAACTTGCCGTCGCGAAAGCGAAGGAGGCCTTGCGCCATCGTTCCAATCCAGAGATCACCTTCGCGATCCGCGTGCAACGCCAGGACCACATTGAGCGGCCGGTCAGGCCCTGAATTCACGTAACTGACGAATCGCCCGCCGTCCAAACGATTCAGACCATACGAAGTGCCTACCCAGAGCCGCCCGGCGGCGTCTTCCGAGATCACCCGCACGTCATTGTGGGATAGACCCGAATTGTCGTGGTGCAGCGTCTGAAAACCGTTCTCGCCGAGGCGGACCACACCCTGGACTGTCCCTGCCCAGACCGTGCCCGCCTTGTCCCGGTAGAGGCACCAAAAGACGTTGGAAGGCAGGCCGTCTCCCTGCGTGTAAACGCGGATCTTGCCGTCCACCAGATGATTCAAGCCGTTGACGGTCCCGATCCACACGCCGCCCTTCGAATCCTCGCACACCGTGAATACCTGATTGGCGGACAGGCCGTCCCGTTTCGTCCAATGCGTCATCTGGCCCTGGGCATACCGGTTGACGCCCTGGTGAGAGCCGATCCACAACGCACCTTCGCGGTCTTCGCACACGCTGGTCGTGATCGGGTGGGACAAGCCGTGTTGAGTCGAAAGAAATGCGAACTTCGTGAACCGGATCTGATCGACACCGGAAACATCCGTGCCGATCCACAAGCTCCCTTCCCGGTCGCGAAACAGGGACGTGATCATGTTGCCGGAAAGCCCCTGGTCTGTGGTCATCCGGAAGAACCTGCCGCGATCGAATCGGACCAGGCCGTTGACCGTTCCAATCCACAGCCGTCCATCCGCGCCGAAGCGGAGCGCCTGGACGCGGCGCACTCCAGACTCCTCTCCGAATTGCGTGAAACGTCCTTGCTCGAGTTTGAAGAGGCCCTCGCTGCCGCCCGCCCACAAACCACTTTCAGGGTCTGGAAGCAAAGCAACCGCATTTTTTGGATTCGGTCCAGCCGTCGCAATGTCGGTCTCCACCCGGCCATCCCTGATTCGGCACAACCGCCCCTGGGAACCGACCCAAAGGGAGCCGTCTTCTGCCGGGGCCAAAGCGCGGATGAACTGGCTCGGCAACAAAGCGTTTCCCGCAAACGCAATCACCCGGTCATTCTTAAATTCGAATAGGCCGCCGCCATCCGTGCCAATCCAGAGGTGTCCGCCGGCATCTTCGGAGATGGCACGAATCTGTTCGTTGCTCAATCCTTCGGCGGGACCATAGGCTCGGAATCGGCCGTCGGGGAATCGGCATACGAGTCCTCCGCCACCCGTTCCGATCCACAAACGGTGCTGCCGGTCTTCATGAAGTGCAAAGATCAGGTTGACCCGCAACTCGGGTGTGTTTCGGGAGTCGAAGACGGTGCAGCGGGCGCCATCGAACCGCATCAGCCCTTCGTCCGCTCCAATCCACAGATAGCCATCACGCGATTGCAGCATCGTGCTCACCAACCCCGGCGCGAGACCTTCGTCCGTCCCCCAATGACGGATCGGGACCGGGTCCTGGGGAAACGGCGCACCGAGACAAGCCGGTGCCACCGACACGAGTTGACACAGTGTCAGGCACAGGATGACGAACAACCGTATGGCGCAGTGTGTTGGCATCTCGGAGTCAGACGCGCACCGAGCAATGGGAACCGTCGCCAGCTTAACCCGGCTCGGGACGACAAATGAAGCCCTTTTTCGGATCAGGCCGAAAGTCTGGCCACGATCCGTCCCATTGACCGGAGTTCGAAGGTGGACGAAGGGTTACGCTGTGGACGCGCCGCCATTAATTCAACCACCGAAACCGCCGCCGTTTCCCGAGCGGCCCGCATCGCCATCCCGTGACCGCGGCCCGAGCGGGCTGGGGAAGGCCCTCGCTTCACTGGGCGTTGTCGGACTCCTGCTGTTGAAGTTCGGCGCGAAGCTGAAGTTTCTGATTCTGCCGGTTCTGAAATTCTTTCCCGTCATACTCAAGACGGGCGGGACGATGGTTGCGTCCATCTGGCTCTATGCGTTGGCCTGGGGTTGGTGGTTCGCGCTCGGCTTCGTGCTGCTGATTTTCGTCCATGAGTGCGGCCACCTGCTCGCGGCCAAACGCGTCGGGCTCAAAGTCGGCGCGCCGGTCTTCATTCCATTCATGGGCGCGTTCATCGCCCTCAAGGAAGCGCCGCGCAATGCGTGGATCGAAGCGCAAGTGGGCATTGGCGGACCGCTGTTGGGCGCGGCCGGCGCTGCGGTTTGCGACGGAATCTATCTCGGCACCGGCAATCCGCTCTTTCGCGCGCTGGCTTACACGGGTTTCTTCCTCAACCTGTTCAACCTCGCGCCGGTCGGGTTCCTTGACGGCGGCCGCATTGTGACGGCCTTGTCGCCCTGGCTCTGGATTGTCGGCATCATCGTCGTGGCCGCGATGCTCGTCGCCCACCCGAACTTCATTCTGCTCCTGATCGTCGTGTTGTCACTGCCGCGCGTGTTCTTTCTGTTTCGCCGGAAGACGGACGAGGAGAAGCGGTATTTTGAGGTAACGCCAGGGCAACGCGCGACGATGGCCGTGCTCTACTTCGGCCTCGTGGCCTTGCTCGTCGCCGGAATGACCGCGACGCACATCCAGCCGGCGAAGTGATGCACGACTTGATCACGCACCCGAGTTACGGCAACGCCTCGTTCGCGGCGGCTTCGGGATCGATCTGCTTTAACGCCTGAGCCGCGGCTCTCCTTACTTCGCGATCCTGATAGTTAAGAGCTTTGACGAGAGTCGGCACAGCGGCCTTGGCTTGAGGTCCCAATTGGCCGAGCGCCTCCGCAATACCAACACGAACCAGGCTGTCTCCCTCTTCGAAACCGGAAATTAGCGCGGGGACAACGCTAGCCGCGACCTTCGCAGCCGGGTCGATTCGGTCCAAAGCAATGGCCGCGCAACGGCGCACTTCATCATTCTTATCTTCGAGCAACTCAAGAAGCGTTGGAACTGCGACTTTGGCTTTGTGACCAAACGCGCCGAGAGCAAGTGCAGCCGGGCCTCGCACTCTCGGGTCCAAGTCCTCAAGACTTCGGACCAAAGGCGGCACTGTCAGGCCCGGGTCTTGCGCAATCATACCCAACGATCCGGCGGCGGAAGACCGTACGAGATGGCTATCATCCTTCAGTCGCTCAATTAACGCTGGCACAACAGGAGCCGCGTTCGAGCCAAGCTTTCCCAAGGCCGAGGCAGCGCCATAACGAACCCGATGGTCGATGTTGGTTAGCCCATGCCTCAGTGGAATCAAAGCTTCAGGGCCAATCGCCGCCAAAGCGAGCGGCACAGTTGAAGGGTTGCTGCTGTCAACGTTGGTCAGGTTCTCGGCTAAGGCCGGAACTGCCGCATGCGCCGCCGGTCCCAGTTCACGGCAGGCAAGCGCAGCCTGATGGCGCCGATAAGACGCCTCTTTGAACTCAATCCTCACCAGCGATTGCTTCCGCAGAAGCGTCATCAGTCTCAGCTTCAGTGGCGAATCTCTGGCGTGAAGCTCGCCGATCAGCCAGGGGACTGCGTTGGTACTCATGGCTCGCAAAGCTTCCGCCGCTTGTTGGTGTTCCAACCCGCCGGCAATACCATAAAAACGGAGGTCACCCACCCACTCACGAAGTCGCCGACCGTCGTGCTCTGGCTCGCGTGGGCGTAGCGCGCAAATTGCGACACCGGCGACAACAGTCGCGGCAAGAACGCATGCTGCGATGGCCCGACCGCGTTTCATTCTACATGTGCGCTTGTTGTAGTGGCGGTCTGCGACGGCCGCTCTTCCGCCGATCGCAGATCGACGCCACAGGCTCATTTCCTTTTTCTCCGCTTCGCTTTGAACAGCTCCAACTGCGGTTCCTTGAAGAAATCGTAGTTCTTCAGGATCCGGATGATCTGGAGCAGGTCGGACTTCTGATAGTTCCGGTTCACCTCGATCTGATCGATTAGGTCCGCCAGCATCGTGTGGAACGGAATTACCGAGTCGATGCCCTTGCTCCGGAGCAGTTCGATGCTCTCCCGCTTTGCATCGTCGTTTTGAGGCAGAGCAGGCACGACCAGAATTTTCGTCGGCGAACCGTCGCTGCCAAAGGCTTTCGCGGCGCGTTCGAACACGAGCGGTTCGACGAAGCGGAAAATCTCCGGCGCATTCGCGAGCACGGCCGTGCTGAAACTCTCCGTGTGCCAGCCTTTCACCGCCACAATCGCGCGCGCCAGCGCGGGCAGATTTTCCGACGCCAGCACGAACGGCAATGGTTGACCATCGCTCCGCGGTTGAGGGTTTAGCACGAAGAAATCGATTTCCTCGTCTTCCTTGCGCGTCGGCGCAACGTACTTGCGGTGTTGCCGGACGAAGAAGCCGTGCGACTCGAAATATTCGCGGACGATCGTTTCACTGACGGCGGCCATCTCAAGTTTCGGATTTCGGATTTCGGATTTCGGATTTCCCTATGGCTTCGGCGCCGGTTTGATCCGACTTCGGAGTCGACGGCTCATCCAACACCTTCTCGATGAGATCGAGCGGTACCGGCTGGCCGAAGGAGACCTGGCCGATCTTGTTCACGAGCACGAATTTGACGATACCGTCGCTGACCTTCTTGTCGTGCTGCATCGCCTCGAAGAGTTTCTCGCGCTGTGTCTCGTTCAACTTGATGCGTGTAGGCAGGCCGGCCTTTTCAAAGACATCAACGATTCGCTGGACGTCCTTTTGCGGAAACCCGAGCAATTCGGACGACAGTTTTGCCGCCAACACCTGGCCGATGGCAATCGCTTCGCCGTGCAGAAACTTGCCGTAACCCGAAACCGCTTCGATGGCGTGTCCGATGGTATGGCCGAAGTTCAGGATCGCGCGCAGGCCGCTTTCGGTCTCGTCCTGGCCAACCACACCCGCCTTGATCTGGCAGCAGCGTGCCACCGCGGAGGAAAGAGTGTCCGGATCGCGCTGCAGCATCTTCGGCATGACGAGTTCCAGGCGCTTGAACAGCTCGCCGTCGTGAATGATGCCGTACTTGATGACCTCGGCGAGGCCGGCGCGGTATTCGCGCACCGGCAACGTCTCCAGCGTGTCGAGGTCGCAAAACACAAAACGCGGCTGATAAAACGCGCCGACCAGGTTCTTGCCGGCCTTGAGGTTGACGCCGACTTTGCCGCCGACCGAACTGTCCACCTGGGCTAGCAGCGTCGTCGGGATCTGGACGAAATCGACTCCGCGCAAATAGGTGGCTGCGACAAATCCCGCCAGGTCGCCTACGACGCCGCCGCCGAGCGCGACGACGAACGATTTGCGTTCGATGCGATGTTCGACGAGCTGATCGTAGCACGATGCGACAACCTTCAGGCTCTTGGCGGTTTCACCCGCGGGGACGATGATGAGCGTCGGTTCGAATCCGGCGGCCTTGAGATTGTCGAAGACGCTCTCGCCATAGTGTCCCGCGACGTTTTTATCCGAGATGATGGCGCAGCGATGGCCGAGGAAAAGGCGTTTGCATTCGGTCCCCAACCGCGACAACAGATCGTTGCCGATGGTGATGGTGTAACTGCGGACACCGAGCGGCAGTTTTACAACGTACATACGACGGCAGGATAAAGTCTGGTCGCGACATGTCAAAGGTTTGCCGGGGTCAGACAGAACGGAGTGGTGGAGAAATGGAGTAATGGAGTGTTGAGGCGCCGGCGCTCGCCCACGACTCCATTGCTCCATCTCTCCATCCCTCCATTACTCCATCGCCCCCTTCCTCCGTCCCGAGTCTTTTTGTGCAGGCTTGCCAGCCAGGTGTCTAACCGCTCAAATGAATCTCGCCGTTATGCGAATCGCTTTGAAATTCCTGATGCCCGTCGCCCTGGCGTTACTCGCCGTTGGTTGCGCGAAGGAGAACACGACCCCGTCTTCCGGCGACAAAAAATCGGGGGAACCGCAGACCTACCAGGTCAAGGGCGTGGTGAAGGAACTGAAGCCGGACGGCAAGACCGTGATCATCAAACACGAGGAAGTGCCGAACTACATGCCGGCCATGACCATGCCGTTTGAGGTCAGGGATCGGAAAGAGCTGGCCGGCCTGAAGCCCGCCGACGAAGTCTCCTTTCGGCTGCTGGTGACGGAAGAGGACGCGTGGATCGAACAGATCACCCGGCTCGGAACAGCGGACCCGACCGAGCCGCCGCCGCGAGAAACGTTCCGGCGGGTGCGGATTGTCGAACCGCTGGAGATCGGTGATCCGATTCCGGATTATCCGTTCACGAACGAACTCGGACAGGCGATCAGCCTCGGCCAGTTCAAAGGCAAGGCGCTCGGCATCACGTTCATCTTTACGCGATGTCCGATCCCGAATTTCTGCCCGCGGATGTCCGAGAACTTCGCCGCGGCTTACAAACGATTATCGGAAACAAGGGACGGTCCGGACAACTGGCACCTGCTTTCGGTCTCGTTCGACCCGGAGTTTGACTCGCCGGCGACGCTGAAAAACTACGGGTCGAGATATAAACGCGATACGAACCGCTGGAACTTCGCCACGGGGGCGCTGATTGAAATCGACGCCATCACGGAACAGTTCGGACTCGTCTTTCCACGCGAAGGGGTGAACTTCAACCACAACCTCCGGACGGTCGTGATCGACGCCCAGGGCAAAGTGCAGAAGGTGTTCATCGGCAATGAATGGAAGGTGGACGATTTCGTCGCCGAGATGGTGGAGGCGGCGAACGCAAAATAAGCGAGGCGCCTATGGCTCAGCGACCGCCGCCGCCTCGTGCGGACTTGGCGCTTGCGGCGCGGCGTACGGTTCAATCGAGTCGATTCGGAAATGCTTCGTTGCCCCTCCCAGCTCGAATTCCACTTCCTCGCCTACTTTCCGATTCAACAACGCCTGGGCAACGGGAGTCAGGTAACTGATGATCCCCTTTTCCGGTTCGGAATCCCAGGCTCCAAGAATGGTGAATGACTCGCTGTGTTGCGTGTCCAGCTCGGTCACCCGGGCCCGCGTCCCGATGCTCACCGTGTCGGTCCTGGCGCTCGCGAAGTCGGTGCCGCGCGCGCGGACGAGCTGTCCTTCCAGCTCGACCTTGCGGCGCATGAGCAGTTTCTGCATTTCCTTGGCCGACTTGTACTCGTGGTTCTCGCGCAGGTCGCCGTAGCTGCGGGCGACGGCGACTTCCCTGGAATTGGCGGGGATTTTCTTGTGAACCAACTCGTCGTATTCGTTTTTGCGCCGTTCGAGACTCTCCCACGACACCACGAGGGTCGCGTCCTGCTTGGTTTGCTCGCCGGAAATCAACGTCTGGATCGCCGGGTAACTCTTCACGATGCGGGCAAGCAACGACCGCTTATCCATGTCATCAAAGCACGGGGAAAGCTGGAGAGCGCGCGTGAGATCCTTGATCACTTCG
>DATEKZ010000374.1:0-7273 GCA_035277185.1 Verrucomicrobiia bacterium | reverse complement strand
TGTCATCGGCCGGGTCCTGTTACGCACGCGAGGGCGTAAAAATCCGTTGCCGGTCATTGGACTGGTTCTGATCGTGATGGGCTGGATAGGTTTTTTCTTCGGGCGGTTGATCAAAAGTGCAGTGTCGCGGCAGCGCGAGTTCCTGGCGGACGCCGCCGCCGTCCAGTTCACGCGCAACCCGGACGGGCTGGCGGCCGCTCTCAAGAAGGTCGGCGGCCTGGCCTCGGGTTCGCGGGTGCATGCCGAGGCGGCTGAGGAGGCGAGCCACCTGTTCTTCGGCAATGCCCTCGGCCACAGGGGCTTCAATTTCTGGGCGACACACCCGCCAC
Organism: Verrucomicrobiia bacterium; assembly: GCA_035277185.1. Lineage (GTDB taxonomy): Bacteria > Verrucomicrobiota > Verrucomicrobiia > Limisphaerales > AV2 > DATEKZ01. Next base: position 6,944 of record DATEKZ010000374.1, on the reverse strand, counting down.
TGGAGGAGCGAATACGGCGGATTGACCCGGCGTTCGATGGCCGGTTCGTTCGCGTATCGGCGGAACCGGAAGCGCCGCCCGCGCCGCGAGACCTGCCACCGCGAATAACCCGGCGCCCAACGGTCCTCGCGAGTTCCGCGACAGGCCGGCCCGCGGGCGCGGCGCTGTCCGCCGCGGCCGTCCTTTCCACCCTCGGCAACCCGACCGCGCAACATCTTGATGAGGCGACAGGATTGCTCTCGGCATTGCCCGAAGCGCTGGTTCAGGCGGCCCACGAACCGTTCGATGCGAACGCCCTGGTGTACGCGTTGCTGCTAAGCGCCGACGCGAGCGTCCGGGACGGACAGCTTAAGGAACTGGAAAAACAGACGATGGCCGGTTTGTTTCACGCGGCGGCCCGGCTCTATCCGTTGGTTGCGGAGCTGGAACGTCCGGCAAAGCTGGCATTGGTGGAACTGGCGATGCCTTCCCTTCGGAGCCTTGCGCCGGATCAATACGACGTGTTCGCCGGGGACGTTCAAACGCTCATCGAATCGGACCGGGGAATTGATCTGTTCGAATATGCGCTACAGAAAATGTTGCGGCGCCACCTGGAACCGCAGTTCAAGCCGACGAGCAAACCTGTGACGCAATACTATGTGCTGAAGCCGGTGGTGCCGGACTGCGCCGTGCTGCTGTCAGCCCTGGCGCGATCCGGACACGACGATCCGAACACAATCGAGTCGGCGTTCCAGACCGGAGTCAGAGCGCTGGCACAGCCGCAGCATCATTTCGAGTTGTTGGAGGCCGATCGATGCAATCTGCCGCAAATTGATCAGGCGCTGGACCATTTGGCGCAGTTGGCGCCGGCGCTCAAGAAATGTGTGCTGGTCGCGTGCTCCCACGCGGCCGCCAGCGACGGAGTGTTGCAGGCGCGCGAGGTCGAATTGTTGCGCGCGATTGCCGATACCTTGGACTGCCCCATCCCGCCGATCCTCTCCCAGGGGCGTTGAGCTGAAGCGCCTTGTCCGCCGCGGATGTTCACCGACGTCGGTTGCTTTTCCGGGCGTGCTGATTTAAACCTAAGGCGCGCTATGACCGCACCCAACGTCGTCACCGTGCGCGGAGTGACCAAAATCTACCAACAAGGCGAGATCAACGTTACCGCCCTGAATGACATCTCACTCGACATCAAAGCCGGGGAATTCCTCGCGCTGATGGGACCTTCCGGGTCGGGTAAGTCCACGTTGCTGCACATCATCGCGGGCATTGACCGGCCGACGAGCGGCCAGTGTCTGGTGCAGGGGGTTGATGTGACACAGCTCAACGAATCCGAGTTGGCGGATTGGCGGAATCAGAATGTCGGATTCGTGTTTCAGACGTTCAATCTCATTCCGGTGCTGACGGCCAGCGAGAATGTCGAGTTGCCCCTCCTCCTGACCCGTTTGAGCGGTCGGGAGCGGAGAAAGCTTGTGATGACTGCGCTGGAACTGGTGGGGCTGGCGGACCGGGCGCGGCATTTGCCGAAACAATTGTCCGGCGGACAGGAGCAACGGGCTGCGATAGCGCGCGCGTTGGTGACGGACCCAAACCTCATTGTCGCCGACGAGCCGACGGGAAATCTGGACTCGCAGTCCGCGCAGGACGTAATGCAAATCCTGCAGTCATTGAGCCGCTCCGCAGGCAAGACGGTTATCATGGTGACGCACGATCCCAAGGCGGCGGCGTTTGGCTCGCGTTCGGTTCATTTGGAGAAGGGTGAACTCGTGAATGGCGACGCAAGTCCGCCTCGCCAACACGCGGGCGTCGCGGTGACGAAATGACGACGGCCGGCTTCATCATCCGCAACGCGCTGCGCAACAAACGTCGCGCCGCGTTGACAGTCCTGAGCGTGGCGATCAGTTGCGGGTTGCTGGTGACGCTGCTCACGCTGCAGCGCGAGCTGACGATACCGCCCGAGTCCGAAGCGGCGTCACTGCGTGTGATTGTGCGCAACAAGGTTTCCCTGGCGCAGCCGTTGCCGGCGAAGCAACTGGCGGCCCTCGACCGGATTCCCGGGATTGTGGCCGTATCGCCATTCTCGTTTTTTGGCGGAAACTTTCGTGAGGAAACCGTGACCAGCTTCGCGCAATTCGCGGTGGATCCGGCCCGGTTTGCCGGACTCATTGTCGAGGGGAAGATTGTCGATGGCTCTTACGAAAACTTCATCAACGACCGCAATTCGTGCCTGACCGGGGCCGATACGATGAAGCGCTATGGTCTCAAGGTCGGCGACCGGATGCGGTTCACGGGCACATTTTATCCTGTGGATCTGGATTTGAAGATTGCGGCGGTGTTTGAGGGCACGGTGGATGACCGTGGCGTTTTCTTTCATCATAAGCTGCTCGATGAGTTGCTCGGCGATCCCGGCACCGTCGGCACGTGGTACATCCGCGTGGCCTCGGCCGAGGTGGCGAACGACGTGATTGCGCGGGTGAATAAAGCGTTTGAAAACACGGCGGCGGAAGTGCGCGCCGAAACCGAACGGGCATTTCAGATGAGCTTCATCAGTATGTTGGGAAACGTGAAACTGCTGATCGGCTCCATCAGTTCAGTGGTGGTGTTCACGCTTCTGTTGGTCACCGTGAGCACCATGAGCATGGCGATTCGCGAACGGTTTCGCGAACTCGCCATCCTCAAATCGCTCGGCTATCGCCGCGAAGAGCTGTTCAGCTTTATTCTGGCGGAAAGCTTTGGTCTGGCGACGCTCGGGGCGACGGTCGGGATTGGCGCGGCCTGGGCGTTCTGGACGTTCACAGATTTGCAGCAACTCACCCGGGGATTCCTGCTCTATTTCGAAGTCACTCCCCGCATCGTGGCCGCCGGCGCCTTCGTCGCAGTCGTCCTGGCGATCGTGGCGGCGGTGGCGCCTTCGATTGCCGTGGCGCGCATGAGCGTGGTGCAGGGATTAAAGACGCTCGACTGATCTGATCCGAACATGGCTCTGCCACTCAAATACAATTTCCGCAATGTCCTGGTTCGTTGGCGGGCGACGCTGGCAACCGTGCTGGGTATCGCCCTGGTGGTGACGGTGGTCGTTTTGTTGCGCGCCCTGGCCCGCGGGATTGAAGCCACCAACGCCAACACCGGCGATCCTCGCAACATCCTTGTGGTCCGCAAAGGTTCGCAGGCGGAGTCCGGCAGCCTCGTCAGCCGCGAGCAGTATCGGACGCTGCGATATTTCGGGGAAATTGCCCGCAACGAACGGAGCGAGCCGCTGATCTCGGCCGAACTGGTGCTCATTGTGAGCGCGCCGCGGCGAACCGGGGCAGGGGAGGCCAACACTTTGATCCGCGGTGTCACTCCGCGCGGAAGGGAGCTGCGTCCCCAGGTGAAGCTGACCGACGGGCGCTGGTTTAGTCCGGGCCATCGCGAAGTGGTCGTGTCGGAACGCATGGCCGCGCGCTTCAGTGGTTTCGAGACAGGAGGATCCATCAGGGCCGGGGCGGATCGCCTGACGGTGGTCGGCCATTTCGACGCGCAGGGAAGCGCGTTTGACAATGAGGCCTGGATGGACGCCGACGAGGCGCGCTCGGTCTTTGATCGCGATCAATATTCGAGCATCCTTCTGCGTCCGCATGACGCGGCGTCCGCCGTCACGCTGCTCAGACGCATCGAAGCTGACAAGCGGCTTGCGCTTCGCGCGGAACGCGAGGTCGATTATTACACCAAGCAGACGATGACGGCGATGCCGTTCAAATTCCTGGCGTTTATTCTGGGTATTGCGATGTCTGTCGGCGCCACGTTTGCCGCGATGAACACCATGTACGCGAGCGTCGCCGCGCGAACGCGCGAGGTGGGCACGCTGCGGGTGCTCGGCTATTCGCGGCGCTCGATTGTGCTCTGCTTCATGATCGAAGGGGCGCTGCTGGCGGCCATGGGCGGCCTGCTGGGCGCGTTGTTCTCGCTGGCGGTCTATACCTACGTGGTGGTGGGAAAGATTCAGTTTGGCACGATGGACTTTCAGTCATTTGCCGAAACGGTCTTCCAATTTCGAGTGACTCCCGACCTGATGCTCGTTGGGGTGGTGTTCTCGGTGATCATCGGTCTCGTGGGCAGCTTCCTGCCGGCGTTGCGGGCCGCGCGCCTGCCTGTCATCTCGGCGCTCAAATCCGTATGAACGAAGAAAAGCTGCAGCAACTCCGCATCGCGCCGGAACGAAAGCGGCGTTCAGTCGTCCCGGTGTGGGTGATCTTCGCCGGCGTCGCGGTCGTGACGGTTGGCGTGATTTACTTTGCTGTGCCCCGCGCCTCCGATTCCGACCGGAGCGGACTGAAGTCCAACCGCAACCTGGCGTCATCATCGACAGGGAAGGTTGGGTCGGCCGGACTATCCGGTGGCCTGGCGTCTTCCAATTCTCCGGACTCCGCGGCCCACAGTGCCGCGCGCAAAGTGGAAGGATCCGTCCTCACCGAAAGCGGCTACATCGTCAACCGGGAACGGATCGAGTTGAGCCCGCGTTTTCTCGGAGTGGTGAAATGGATCGGTGTCAAAAAAGGGGATGCGGTCACCAACGGGCAGGTCGTCGTGTTGTTGGATGATGCCGAATACCGGGCGCGGCTCAAAGAGACGGAAGGGCGGCTCGCCAATGCAACGGTGGCGGTGGAGAAGGCGGAATTGGACTACAAGCGGGCGCGCGAACTCGTGCGCCAGAATGTTGAAATGCAGAAAGTCGAGGACGACGCCCGGCTCCAGTTGGAATCCGTCCGGTCCACCGTCAACGAGGTCGGAGGGCAGATCGAATTGATCAAGACCTACCTTGACTGGACGGTGATCAGGTCGCCGATCGACGGTGTGGTCCTGGAGAAACTGGTGGACCCGAACGAACTGGTGGTGCCCCAGAGTTTTGGCGGGACGCGCGGTCCGAGCACGGCATTGATTTCCGTAGCCGACCCGAAGGATTTGCAGGTCGAGATCGATCTCAACGAGGCGTATGTATCGAAGGTGTTCCTGAATCAAAAGTGCAAGGTCAGCCCCGAGGCGTATCTGGACAAGGTTTATGATGGATTGGTCGCGGAGATCGCGCCGGAAGCCAGCCGACAGAAGGGCACGTTGCAGATCAAGGTCCAGATCCTGAATCCGGACAAGTATTTGACGCCGGAACTGAGCGCCCGGGTGGATTTCATTGGGGAAGGGGTGACGACATCGCCGACGACGTCCAACGTCAAATAATCGGCTTGCGCCAGGCAAACACGGTCAATAGATTCCCTCGCCTTGGTGCATCCGTAGCTCAATTGGATAGAGCATCTGACTACGGATCAGAAGGTTTCAGGTTCAACTCCTGACGGATGCGCCATTCCTCAAACGACTTCGGACTCCGAACAAACGGCTCACGCCGATCTATGACGACGCCGAATGGAAGATTTGGAATGACATCGTCAACGCCGTACACCGCCGTCGCAATTAGGCATCTAACAGCGGATGCAGCGAACCCCACGATTGCATAATTCTTCAAGCGGAAACCGCGAATGGACGCGAATGGGCGCGAATGGGAAGCACCCAGCACGTTTACGCCGTGATTCGCGTGCATTGGCGTCCATTCGCGGTGGGCCGGAGAAGATTTCAGATGTTTGGTGATGGATAATGAAACCAGGCAGGACCATAAACCCGGTATATCTGATTTCCGCAACGGCGCTGGTGGTTCAATGGAGATTGCTCAGGCGTAGAGGAGGTTGAGATATAAAGTGAATACGGCGTGTCTTCAAAGTACGGAGCGCGGCTCTGTGAGCCGCAGCCTTCCCTCATTCTCCGCCATCGAGAGCGTGCCTGTTTTCCGCCGAGACTGTCCAAACGAACGAGATAGACGCGACTTTATCTGTCATTCGTCAGGAGCAGGGGACCGATCGGGGCCGTATTGACGGGGTGATTGCTTCCGACGAAATTGTTGCCGAAGTCCGTGTCAACGTTTGACATTAAGTGCATGACCGATACTATTCGGAAAACTTCCAAACGAGAAATCCTTGAGAGGAACGACGAGTTGTGGCCGCGAGAGACGATTACCTGATTGATACGCTGGCGGATATGGGACTGGTGACGGAGGAGCAGTTGGGTCCCATCCGGCAGGAGGCGGATTCGACCGGCGAAGGCGTCGTGGACACGCTGGTGGCCAAGAAGATGATCACCCCCACGCACGTGGCGCAGGCCAAGGCTGCGCAGTTTGGGGTGGAGTTCGTCAACCTGGGCGAAATGCGTCTCAGTGACGAAGTCCTTTCCGCTGTTCCCCGCCATATTGCCAAGAAATACAACGTCGTTCCCGTCTATCGCCACGAGAACACGGTAACGGTGGCCCTCAGCGATCCTTCCGACCTGGATACGCTGGACAGTCTGCGGCACCTGTTGAACCTGGAAGTGGAACCGCGGGTGGCCAGCCCGGACGATATCGAAGAGGCGATCGGCCGATACTACGGGGCCCGCGAAAACTCGGTGGACAAGATGATCCAGGACATCACCGAGGGGGAAATCCAGATTTCCACGCTGGCCGAAGTCTCTGCAGTGGACGATGGCTCGGTGGTCGATGCCGACGCGCCGATCATCAAGCTGGTCAACACGCTGATCGTCGAGGCCTTCAAGGCCCGCGCTTCCGACATTCATCTTGAACCGCTGGCCAAGAAATTTCGGGTCCGATACCGCATCGACGGGATGCTGCACGAGATGAAGAACCCGCCCAAACGGTTGCAGCCATCGATCATCAGCCGCCTGAAGATCATGTCGAACATGTCGATCGCCGAGCGGCGGATTCCCCAGGACGGCCGTATCCAGACGCCCGTTGGCGGGAAGACGATCGACCTCCGCGTTTCCTGTCTGCCGACCAATCATGGCGAGAGCATCGTCATGCGTATTCTCGACAAGGAAGGCTTGAAGCTCGGTCTCGCCGAACTCGGCTTCTTTACCGACGACCAGCAAACTTTTGAACGGCTCATCGGCCT
>DATEKZ010000373.1:0-4045 GCA_035277185.1 Verrucomicrobiia bacterium | reverse complement strand
CATCCGGACTGAACTGCCCGAAGGTCACGCCGCTTTGGTGCCGCAATGGCTCACCAACGAGTTGCATCGTTTGCACGTCCCACAATCGCCCCGCGCCATCCTCGCACGTCGTGAGCAACAATTTGCCGTCCGGACTGAACTCGGCGTGCCACACGACCGATCGATGCGCCAGCGGAGCGCCGACCGGCTCACCGGTGGCCATATTCCAAAGGCGCGCCGTGTGGTCGTGGCCGCCGGAGATCAGGTGCAGGCCATCCTGACTGAAGGCCAGTGTCTCGATGGCCGCGAAGCCGTGATCCGCCACGAGTTTGAAAACCATTTTTCCAGATTCGACACTCCATAGGCACAGTCCACCCAGGCCCGTGGCGGTTGCCACAAATTGGGCGTCGGGACTGAAACGGGCGATGACAAGAGACCCGTTATGACCACTCAGTTCCCGTTTCAATTCGCCGGTGTTCGCATCCCAGATTCGCGCCACGCTGTCCGCGCAGGCAGTCACTGCCAGTGCGCCGTCCCGGCTGAACTCGGCCCACTGAACTTTGTTGCTGTGGCGCAACCATGACTGCACGGTCCCTGTTGCCGCATCTGCGATTTGCGCCGTGCCGTCGGCTGAGGCCGTGATGATGCGGCGTCCATCAACGCTGTAGCGGGCGGAAAGAATCCTGTCTTCGTGCCGCAACGCGAAGAGCTGGCGACCGTTCACCGCGTCCCAAACAGCCGCGGTCTTGTCCCAACTCGCGCTCAACACATGCCCGTCACCGCTGAACGATGCTGTTGTGACACGACCGGCGTGCCGGAGCGGTACTTCGCCCGGCACGGCCCAACTGCGTTGAGCCAACGCTGAAACCAGGCGATTCGCCGCGAGGGAATTGGATGGATCGCGCCGCAGCATCGCCGACAAATGAGCGACACCGAACGCCGCGTCGTGCGCGTCGAAGAAATCCTCGGCGCGTTCGAGTTCGAGCAGGTTGACGGTCTGACGCAGATCACGGTTGGCCGCGTGTTCGGCCTGGCGCGCCCGGTCCACTCGCCACACCGCGAAACTCGAGCCAAAGGCCACGACGAGCAGCAGCAGGAGAACACTCGCAGAGAGCGCCGCGACGGCTGGACGGCGTCGGCACCATCGCCAGACCCTGTCAACCGCCCCGATCGGCCGGGCTGCGATGGGCTCATCCCGCAGGAACCGGCCCAGTTCATCGGCGAGGTCTCGCGCCGTCGGATAACGTCGGGTTGGATCTTTCTCCAGGCACTTCAGGCAGATCGTCTGCAGGTCTTCCGGCACTCCGGGATTCAGTCGACGCGGCGCGATTGGCTCCGTGCCTTGCACCTGCAACAACACCTGATGGAGCGTTTCACCCTGGAACGGCGGTCGGCCGGTGAGCAGATGGTAGAGGATCGCTCCGAGCGAATAGATATCGCTGGCCGGACTGGCCACGGCATGTTTTCCGACGGCTTGCTCCGGCGGCATATAAGGGGGCGACCCCAACGCCTGGCCACTCTGCGTCGGTTCGGCGCCCGATCGGAATTCCTTGGCCAGGCCAAAATCGGTGATTCGCGGTTGATCGAACGTGTCGATGAGGATGTTGGAAGGTTTGAGATCGCGGTGAAGGATGCCTTTCTCGTGCGCGAAGTGGACGGCTTCCGCGATGGTCTTGACGTAGGTGGCGGCGCGCCGGGCCGGCAGGACCTGGTCGCGAACCAGTTCGGCGAGATTTCGCCCCTCGACCAAATCCATTGAGAAGTAGTGCTGGCCGCTGGCCTCGCCGACTTCGTGAATCGCAACGATGTGGGCATGCTGAAGACTCGCGGCGGCGGCCGCTTCGTGACGGAAGCGGCGCACGAATTCCGAGCTCGCGAATTCGCCGGCCAGGATCATTTTGATCGCGACCATCCTGTTGAGGCTGCGTTGCCGGGCCCGATACACGATACCCATTCCGCCGCGCGCAACCTCTTCCAACAATTCGTAGTCGCCGAAAGCGCGAGGAAAGGAGACGGGCTGTTCGGCCGCAGCCGTTGTCGGGTCCAAATCCAGCGCTGTTTGGACCAGACAATTCGGACAATGCCCCGCCAGCACGCCGCTCGGAAGCATCGCTCCGCATTGAGGACACCGTTGGATCATTTCAGCGTGTTCCTAAGCAAATCGGGCTCGCGATTACCAGACAGCTTCAACCGCGCAAGGCGGCGAAGAGATGCCGCATCTCTTCGTCAACCCGGGTTGCATCGGCCAAAGTATTGGCGATCTCTTGACGCACCGATTCGCGATACCGCTGCCGCAACCGATGCACGGCCACGCCCACGGCGCCCGCGCCGAAGCCCAGTTGTCTGGCAACCGACGCGTATTCGCCCTCGCCGGCTTCGCGTGAAAGAAAGGGATTGAGCAGATCAAACTGGCGTGATTTTTCGGCAGCCTCATACTCGTTCCGCAGTCGCGCCAACGCCTGATCGAGCACCGTCAGTGCCCAGCGTCGCTCGAAAATCCTCTCCGGAGTTTCATCCGTCGCCGGTTCGTTGAGGTAGCGCTCCTCGGCCCGGTCCTGGTCGAGCGAAATGATCTGCTTTCCCCCGCCCCGCTTGGCGGCCCGGCTGCGATCGTATTCGTTGGCGAGGAAGCCGTTCATCGCGGTCAGCAGAAACGACCGGAAGCGTCCTCCCGCCGGCTCGATATCCGCCAGCCAGTTCTTTTCGAGCAGCCGGGCGAAAAACTCCTGCGTGAGGTCCTGCGCGTCCTCGGGGCCGTGGCCGCGCCGGCGAACGTAGGCGTAAAGTGGATACCAGTAGGCGCGGCAGAGTTGCTCGAGCGCGTCCGACTGGGCCGCGCCCCTGCCTGCGGCGCTCAGGATGACGTTCCACTGCGTCGTGACGAATCGCGGCGAGGCCGTAGGCTGATCCTCATCGAGGTTCACGCGCGCGACTGTAACCGACGAGCCCGAGAGAGGCACGCCCGAAACGCAGGACGAAACCTCTGGCTCCGTGAAATCGGGGTCGTACCGCGACGCGAAGTCACGACGGTTTGAAGCTCGGGCGTGCAGGGTTCCTTATTGGCAGGAAGGGCGTCTTTCCGCATTCTACCCGCACGTGAACCGGACTGCTCGCGCCGCCTCCTGACATGCTCCCCGCCTTCCTTGCGACAGTCCTGTTCTCGCTCTCGGTGGTCTTTGCCAATCGCACCACGCGGATGCTGGGCGGGACGACGGCGAATTTTTACCGGCTTTGCGTTTCGACCGCGCTCCTGGCGATTTGGGCACACGCGTTCGGCAATGGATTTGGCGGAGGCGCGTTCTGGGTTTTCTTCGTGAGCGGCGTCATCGGGTTCGGAATCGGTGACCTGGCGCTCTATCAGGCGTTGCCACGACTCGGCCCGAGGCTCTCTGCGGTGATGGTCCATTGTCTGGCGGCGCCCTTTGCCGCTCTGACCGAATGGTTGTGGATCGGCACTCCGTTGACGCTCGCACAGATCGTCGCGGGAACGATCATTCTGATCGGCGTCGCCGTGGCTCTCGCGCCGCAGGAGCATCTGCACATCGCGCCGAAAATCCTGATCGCGGGAATCGTGTTCGGAATCGTTGCCGCAATCGGACAGGGCGGCGGCGCGGTCGTCAGCCGCAAGGCTTATGCGGTGGCGAAAGCCGCGGGACACGACGTCGTGGGATTGACGTTCGGCCTGACCGCCGCCTATCAACGCATCCTCGGCGGTCTGATTTTCGCCGCGTTGCCATCGCTATGGATCATCCGCAGACGCCGAACGAAAGCCCGGCCCTCGGAGCCGGGTAGTGAAATCTGCGCCGGCGTCCCGAAGGAGAAATTCCCGGTCTGGCTGTGGGTTCTGTTGAACGCCCTGGCCGGGCCAACGCTCGGCGTGGGATGTTATCAGTGGGCATTGGCGACGACGGGGAGTGGCGTGGTGCTGCCCATCGTCGCCACGACACCGATCGTGGTGATTCCTCTTGCGTATTGGCTGGATGGAGACCGGCCCGGTCTGCGATCCATTGCGGGTGGTCTTATTGCGGTAGCAGGCGCCATCGGTCTGACTCTTGCGCGCTAGTGT